>JADFUX010000007.1 GCA_015222255.1 Chloroflexota bacterium | reverse complement strand
TGAAGTGCTCCGGCTTGCTGCGTTTTCGCTAAGGCGGGGCGCGCCTTAATTCAAACACCACTGGGTTCGCTGGGTCGGGACAGGCGACTGTAGTCTTATTTGGGTCCTGCTCCCAAGGAAAGGAGCCACCAAACTGTAACACCTGGGCAAAGGGAAACAGGGTGTAGAAAGCCCATGAACACAAGTCAGGTGGAGTCTGCTGCCCCATGACGAACTCATCGCCAAGCCTATGTCGGGCACTGCAAGTCCCCTTTTGGGAAATGACCTTGGCTATCACATCAGGCATCGCGTCCATAACGTCTTTCCTCCGTTATCTTGTACCCTGGCGATGTCATTATAGCATCTGCGTGGTTCTAATTAGCCAGGGATAGTGCCTTAATGATCCTTCTTTTCATGTGGGAATGGGTTGGCTTGGTGGGGCTGGAGATAGGCCCGAGCGGCAACTGACTTCTCCAAGAGGCAGATCAAATCCAGGTTCTCACTCGAATTACAGTCTGTGGGGAAATTCGCCTCCAAACTTGATGAGGGGGGACAATTGTGGGATTGGGTTGTTCTGGAGTGAACAATAGGATGCGTCTCTGGGGATGCTCGGTTGCCCCTAAGGAGCTGGTGAAATGTCCTCCGCGACAAGCACGCTGGCTTGCACCGACCGTTGGCGAGGTTTTCTGGCGTGCAGGACATTGACCGACACAGATCCGTTTGTTATGCTGCCACTCGTAGAGGAGATACCTTCGTTAATGGGGCCTGAGGATATGAAAGTTACAGACCAGTCCAAGCGTAGCAGGCATAGTTCAGAAAGGTTGGGGTAAGCAGATTGAGTTCATTTGACTACAGCAAATGGCAGCGGTGGTTCCCCGAAAGCGCAAACGAGAAGCCTGTGCAGCCTGTGCGGCGTGGACGCAGCACGAAGATAATCCTGGTTGTGGCTGCGGTCTTGGCTCTATTCATTGTCCTAGGCATATCAAAGGGCTTCTATACTGAGTGGCTGTGGTTCAGCAGCTTGGGTTATGGCAGCGTCTACACCACTATCCTGAAGACCCGGGTGCTAATCTTCTTCGCCGCGGCTATCATCTTTTGCATCTTGTTCCTGGGAAACCTAGCCCTGGCTACACGTTTTGCACCCAAGACTGAAGCACATTTTTGGCCTTGGGCTATAATGGGGCGGCTACAGAGGACATCTAAGTTGGGTATCATCATGGGAACGGCGGTGCTCAGCCTGATATTTGGTCTGGTGGCCCAGGGCAACTGGGAGGTTGTGCTTCGTTTCTTCAACGCGCAGCCCTTTGGCATCACCGACCCAGTGTTCCATAGGGAGGTTGGCTTCTATGTCTTCTCACTACCCTTTTTCCAAATGCTGCGAAGCTGGTTTGTGGCTGCGCTGATAGTCAGCCTTATTGGCAGCGGGGTGGTGTATTTCCTGAGCTATAGCGTCCAGCGGCTTAGGTTCGACTTTGCCAGGCCAGTATTGGCGCATGTTGGCGGACTTGTCATAGTCATACTGGGCCTTTTCGCCTGGGGTTACTGGCTCGGCATCTGGGAATTGGTCTTCTCCACTCGGGGGGTAGTCTTCGGAGCCGGCTACGCTGATATGCATGCCAAGCTCCCGGCACAGTGGATCCTTTTGGCGGTAGTGCTGATCTGTATGGCGCTCCTTGTGGTTTACATAGTGCGGCGCAATCGTCGCTGGCTGTACTACGGCATCGGGGGATGGATAGTGGCTGCCATCATCGTCGGAGGCATCTTCCCTAGTGCGGTACAGCGCTTTCAGGTGGAGCCTAACGAGCTGGTTCGAGAAACGCCCTACATCGAGTACAACATCCAGTTTACCAGAGAGGCCTTCGCTCTAGGCCGGGTTGAGGAGCAGTCCTTTCCCGCGGAGGAGTCACCAAGTAGCCAGGATATAGCCCAAAACGAAGTGACCATCAACAATATCAGGCTCTGGGATCACCGCCCGTTGAAGGACACCTACAACCACATCCAGGCCATTCGACTCTACTACGACTTCAATGATGTCGATGTCGACCGGTATATGATTGATGACGAGTACCGCCAGGTGATGCTCTCGGCCCGGGAATTGTCTGCGGAGAAATTGGCTGTGGAAGCACAGACCTGGGTGAACCGCCGGCTACAGTTTACCCATGGATACGGTATTGCCATGAGCCCGGTTAATGAGGTCAGTGCTGAGGGCCTGCCCATATTGCTGATAAAGGATATACCCCCCGTGGGTGAGTTGGACATAGAGAGGCCTCAGATATACTATGGGGAAAAGACGAATGATTACATAATTGTCAACACAAAGACCCAAGAATTCGACTATCCTATGGGTGATGAGAATGTCTATGGTCACTACGAGGGTAAGGGTGGGGTTAGTATAGGCAGTTTTTTCCGCCGATTAGTCTATGCCTGGCAATTCGGTGACTTCAATATTCTTATCAGTGGCGAGTTGACCCCTGAGAGCAGGGCGCTGTATTATCGAAACATCGCGGAGCGGGTAAACCACCTGGCACCATTTTTGGAGCTGGACAGTGACCCCTACATAGTCACGATCGAGGGAAGGCTATTCTGGATACAGGACGCCTATACCACCAGCGACCGCTATCCCTATTCTCAGCCGCTTGGGGGTGGCCTAAACTATATCCGCAACAGCGTTAAAGCAGTCATTGATGCCTACGATGGCAGTGTGACTTTCTATGTCACTGATCCGGAGGACGCTTTAGTACAGACTTACCAGGCCATCTTCCCTGAGCTCTTCGTCCCGGCAGAGCAGATGCCTGAGTCCTTGCGAGTCCACCTCCGTTATCCCGAGGACATGTTCAATATCCAGGCCTTGGTGTACCAAAGCTACCATATGCGTGACGCCCGGGTATTCTACAACAAGGAAGACCTGTGGGCTGTGCCCAGAGAGGTCTATGCCGGCAAAGAACAGCCTATGGAGCCTTACTATATTATCATGTGCCTCCCCGATGAGGAGAGGGAGGAATTCATACTCATGTTGCCCTTCACCCCGGTGAACAAGAATAATACCATTGGTTGGCTTGCTGCTCGCTGTGATGGAGAAGAGTATGGGAAGCTGCTTGCCTACCATTTCCCCAAGGAGCGGCTGGTGTACGGGCCCAGCCAGATCGAGAACCGAATCCAGCAGGACACTGTTATCACTGAGCAGCTTGCCCTCTGGGGTCGTGGTGGTTCCCGCGTCATCCGCGGCAACCTCCTGATGATCCCTCTGGGTAAGTCCAACCTGTATGTAGAGCCGGTGTTCCTTCAGGCGGAGGCTGGTGGGCTACCTGAGTTGAAGCGAATTATTGTGGCTGCCGGTGAGCAGATAGCTATGGAAACCACATTGAAGGGAAGTATTGCGGCTATCTTTGGCGGTGAGCCACCACCGACCGAGCCAGTACCGCCACCTCCGACAGAACCGGAGGAGCCGGTACCCGCTGACATAGCTAACCTGATCGAGGAGGCTCGCGAGCATTATGACAAGGCCCAGCAGTACCTCAAGGCAGGTGATTGGGCTGGCTATGGAAGCGAGCTGGATGCCCTGAAGGCCGTCCTGGATCGGCTGGAGCAACTGCTTGCTCAGGAGAGAGTATAGCCCACTGGTTTGATGGCTCTGCTGTTCGTAACTAGCGGTCCTTTTTCGGCAGCAACAATGACGCCGCAATTCGCCTATCCATGTTGCTGTGCTAGAATTGCGGTGTCGGATTATCTTTAGATTGTAGGAGGTGCTGAAATGTCGGTTCAAACGGACGGCGCAAAGTTTGTCGCTCCCTGCGGTTTATACTGCGGTGCCTGTCCCGTGTTCAAGGCGAGCGGCGATACTGCTCTGGCCCAGAAGTTAGCCCAGACATTGGGTATCCCTCCGGAGCAGGTCAACTGCCTCGGTTGCAGAGCAGAGAAAGGTCATATAAAGATCATGGGAGAGCCCGTGTGTCCCACTTACCAGTGCTGCATAGAGCAAAGAGGCCTGCAATTCTGCTATCAGTGTGAGGACTTCCCGTGCCTCAAGCTGGCACCCTGTGCTGATAAAGCCCAGACGCTGCCTCACAACACTAAGGTCTACAACCTTGTGCTATTGCAGAAGCTGGGGGTGGAAAAGTGGCTGGACAGAGCGCAGCAGAGCTGGCGCCAATACTTCAGGAGCAAAAAAGAGCGCGGTGGGGATGAGCTCATACTTTAAGCTTCTGTAGCCGCTATCATTGAGATATACATTACTCATATCGAAGACTATGCGGGGGTAGTATTTGGTGTCTTGTTATTTTCGCCACATAAAGGGCATTCTAAATGAGGCTGGCATTGAGGTCACTCCTGGCAATAAGAAAGAAATTGACCAGGCCATTCATCAAATAGTCGAGGTCGCCTACAAGGATTGTCCTCACACCTGGAAAAAGCTCAGGCAGCAGATAATAGGCGACGAGCAGAAGAAGCAGGATCTTGTCAGGAGACTACAGGATGCCCTCCGTTAACATCGAAGCATCTCTCGTAGTAGCGGTGGCATGACTAGATTCTAAACCAATTTCCTCTACCTTAACATGTGCTCCCTCACTATGTCAGCCCCTTCCTTCTTCAGTTTTCCATAGGCGTTTGTTCTGATGCTGTCCGTGGCCTTGCCGTTTTCGAGATAGTGGTAAGAGGCAAATACCAACAAGCAGTGAAGCAAACGCTAGGTGTTGCTTCCTCAATGTGGGTCCAGAACACGGGTGCGCAACCACTAGCACTCGTTGACGTGACACCCGCGCAGGTGGAGAAAAAGGACAAGGAATCTATGCAGGGGAAAACTGCACAAACGGGTATTGCTCAGGTCAGGCCGCGCTGCAAAGAGGCTGGTCCTTCTGTTTTGGCAAGCGAGAAAACTGGCGGTTGGCGACTGCATTTTATGTGGAAGAGCTGCTCTGGTTAGGAGGTATTGACAAAATTTCACTCCTATAGCCACAATATACCAAATTTGGCGCTGGAAGGAGGATTCAATGGCAACAGCTTATTGTGTAAAGTGCAGGCAAAAGAGGGAGATAAAGAACCCAAAGCAAGTTACCCTTAAGAATGGCAGACTGGCAGTACAGGGTGTCTGTCCTGTTTGTCGCACAAAGGTATTTCGGATGGGGAAGATTTAGAGATTCGGTTGCTCGCTAAGCTTTTGCACGTTATCTCGAGGAGGAACGCTGAATCGACTTCGGTCGACTGATCCCGAGATACTGCTCCGGTTGCCAGGTAACTGCAGTGCTAGTGGTTGCAGAATCAGAGTTGTTAGTGTAAAGAGAGCAAGGGTGTCCAGCATTTGATTTACGGGACAGGCCTAGTGACCTAATTTCGACTATCAAAAACACAATCGCATCTTGCCGGCCAGCCCTCGTTGCTTAGCCTGCTCTCTGATTCTATGGCGTAGTTTGAAGGTATACCAATCACGCGTCTGTTTGTCATACAGCATCTTTCTGTATTCCGGGATCAGTTCGGGGTCATACGTCGATAACGTTGCAGAAACAGTCCGCCAGATACCGTAACGTGGATTTAATCGATCCACTAAGAAATAGTCCGGGTTGATCTCTGCAACAACATCTAGAAGATCCATTAGTCCTTTGCCTCTGTCCGAAATGTAGGGGAGTAGTGGCCCCAGAAAAAGGAACGTGCGGATACCAATGCCGCCGGCTTTGGTTAGCACCTTAATCCTGTCATTAGGAGCAGATGCTCCGGGCTCGAATAAAGCAGCTACTTTGGGCCTGACCGTGGTTATGGTCGTGCCTAACTCGACGTTAGGATGGCCCTCAAGCAGGTCAAAGTCGCGCTGCACCAGCGCACTCTTCGTTTGAATAAACACCGCATAGTTGTGTCTTAGCAGGACTTCAAGGCATTGACGTGTCAGGCGATACTTTTCTTCCTGTGGTTGCCACCCATCTGATACTGAACTGATAACTACCTTTCCCGGTCGCTTGCGCGCTGCCTCCTGTTCAATCAATTGGGGTGCATTAGTCCTTATGTCTACGAAACTGCCCCACTCCTCGCTGGGATGGGAAAAACGAGTGGCAAAACGGGCATAGCAATAAACACAACCATGCTCACATCCAGCATAAGGATTTAGGCAGTAATCGGCTAGTCTTGACGACGATAGTATCGACCTCACCGTAACTTCACGCAGTCTCAAGCCGAAGCGTTGGTGTACCACTGCGTAGCCCTCCCTCTAGAACCAACCTGAATCGTGCCATATGTACTTGGCACGTCTTCTTTGTGCCCACAAGAGGTTGCAAACATGCGCCACCATCAATATCTGATGAGCTTGCCAGGTTGGAATTGGCCGGGATTCAGCCCATAGGCTGGGACAAAAATCATACACGCCCTTAGTCATCTTTCGCTTTTGCAGGCTGGTTGGAAAGTTCACATGCTGTGTTGCGGCAAGAGAAATAATGGAAGGCCGCTTCCGTGAGTCAAATGAGCCGCAAACGTGCTGCTAGACGAAGACACCTACGCACCCTATTCTCGCAGCCTCTCTTTGACTGCCTTGCCCGTTAATTCCCGAAGGGCGTGGGAAGCAATCCATTTAGCGCACCTGGAGTCTATTTGCTGAATCTCTCTGGCAGTCTCAATTGCCTTCCTGTTCAAATGAGCGTTACGTTTTCCAATTTGCCTTAGTGCCCAGTTAACCGCTTTCTTGACATAGTTTCTATTATCGGAAGCGTCCCTCTTTATGATGGGGAGAAAGCTCTCGAATAGTATATCATCTGCTTTCTTATCACTAACAGCCAAACGGGCCATTAATACAAACCCAGCTCTTTTAACAAACTCTCTATCGTTTGCACTCCATTCGACCGCTTTTTGGCAGGCAAGTTCAGTCTTCTCAAATAGATTCATACAGCATTGGTCGCAAGTATCCCAAGAGTCAAAGTCTCTCACCCATCTTTCCATTTGCTCTTCAGTAGCCATCTTTGGATCATCTATCATACCTGCCAGTATTCGTGCTTCGTGGACTGCCGATGACCAGAGCTGCTGCGCCAAATCATGGTCTACTCCTATTTCCTTAGCCATCTTCCTTAGATTTGGAATTGATACTCCATAAGTGTTCTCCGGATTGATTCCATAACGTGCCATACCTTCTACTGCCTTGGGGTTAGACAAGGCTTTGAGCTTCTCAAGAATGTGGTCGCACTGCAGTTTCACACCTTCCTTTTCCTTCAACCTTTGGTTTATTTCTTCAGGATCAGACTGTTTCATTTGTTCTGGTGTTCTAATCCCGATTGAGAAAAGCCTCTCTGCTGTAACTGGACCAATATTCTGTAAGGATTGTAAGCGTTTGATGGCTTGTGATTTGGGGGTTTGTTTGCTCATTCTCGTTGCCACTGTTATGTCGGAAAGCAAGGCTTGGGAATTTGCTGTAGCCTCTCGCGCTTTGCCAGGTGCGAAGCATTTGGGCAAACGCGGCCAGCCGCAAAGGCCGTGTTATCTCACCTATCCCAGGCGGCTCATACTGCGCAGCTTCTTCATCGTTCTCCCCTTATGGTGCAAAAGCCTGGTGGCATGTCAACGCAAAGCATACGTCTACCCGATCTCCAGGAGCTGAATATCCGAAGTCAGGTCTTTCCCAGCCAAGGGATGGTTAGCATCCAATGTCACGCTCGATTCCGAGATATGGATCACGGTGACCGTGATTCTTCGACCATCCTGATGACGCATTTCTACAAGTTCACCGGCTTCTGGCTTCATGTGCACGGGAAATTCATTTCGATCCGCCACCAGTAACATTTCCTCCCGGCGTGGGCCATATGCTTCATCCATGGGGACTTTGATGGTTTTACACTCGCCGGGATTCATCCCGAGTATGGCTTTTTCCAAGCCTGGGATTACTTGACCATCGCCCATTATGAATTTGAGGGGGCTCTGGTCGATGGAGGTATCGAAGACGGTGCCGTCCTCCAGCTTACCCGTGTAGTGGACTGTGACCTCATCACCATATTGCGCCTGCGCCAACTTCCTGCTCCTTTCGCTTTGCAGCTATCGTAATCCAACAAATATCTTGCACAAAAGGATGTATCTGGGACCTCAGTTTCCCTGCTCCCATTGGTTTGTTGATATGCTGGCGAGTCCCACCGTGAGAAATTCTACTATATCGTCTCGGTACAACTCTACCGAATTCACCCCCGCTTCACCTTCTCTATCACGGCATCGGCTACCTGGCTGGTGCCTACGGCAGTGCTGTCTGCGGGATCGGGCTTCAAGTCGTAAGTCACATCCTTTCCCTCGGCAATGACCTCAGCTATAGCTTTCTCCAGCTTATCGGCGCTATCCCTTTCTCCCAGGTAGCGAAGCATCATTACCCCAGACAGCATCATCGCCATAGGGTTAGCCTTGTTTTTCCCGGCATACTTAGGGGCACTGCCATGCGTAGGCTCAAAGACAGCCATATTATCCCCTATATTGGCTCCGGGAGCTAGCCCCAATCCGCCAACTAGCCCGGCGCAGAGGTCGGAAATGAAATCTCCATAGAAATTAGGCAAGACCAGGACATCAAATTGCTGAGGGCTTCTTACCAACTGCATACATAACGCATCCACAACTATATCCGTGAACTCCATATCGGGGTATCCCTCAGCCACTTGGCGGGCGGTGTCCAGGAAAAGTCCATCGGAATATTTGAGTATGTTAGCCTTGTGAACTGCGGTTACCTTTCTCCTGTTATTTTGCCTGGCGTATTCAAAAGCAAAGGTGACAATTCGCCTGCTTGCAGCTTGCGAAATTACCTTCAGGCTTACGGCAGAATCTTCCTTTATCCTTTCACCGGTGGTGCTGAAGACGAACTCTAGCAACTGTGCTGCCTCAGGACTGTCCTTGGCGAATTCAATGCCTGAGTAGAGGTCTTCGGTATTCTCCCGGACTACCACGATGTCCGCATCTTTGTATGGCGCATGTTGTACCCCGGGGTAGACTTTGTAGGGACGAAGACAAGCATAAAGGTCTAAAGTCTGCCTCAACGCGACATTGACGCTTCGGAAGCCACTGCCTATTGGTGTTGTCAGCGGTGCCTTAAGAGCAACCTTATTTCTCTTTATGGAATCCAGAGCGCTCTGAGGAAGAGTGGTGCCAAACGTGTGTTGGGCTTGATCGCCTATGATGGCAGTGTCCCATTGAAACTGGACTCCTGTGGCTTCTAGTACTCGCTGCGTTGCCTGGGCTACTTCGGGACCTATGCCATCGCCGGGGATTAGAGTTACTCTATGGTGCATGTCGTAGCCCTGCGTAATACAGTTGGCACCATCGGGGCTTTAGCCGTGAGCTGCGGGAGTCCAGACCCGCAGCTATACAGTTAATCCACATAATGACTTGGGATGGGCGTACTTCTATAACTCGAAGTCTCTGTGCTTTCTGATATAGGGAATGAGCCCACCTTCCTCCAGAATGGCAGACATCAATGGCGATATCTCGTTACAGCTCAATCTCACACCGGAGGTCAAGTTGATAATGCTGAAATCAGTTAAGTCTATCTCCAGCTCATTGCCGCCGCTTATTCTGTCGGTATCGCACAACAAAACGGGTAACCCGTGGTTTATGGCATTCCTGAAGAAGATGTGCGCCACGGATTTGGCCAGGATAGCGCCTACTCCCGACATTTTGATTACTATAGCAGCGTGCTCCCGACTGGAACCGAGACCGAAGTTTTCACCAGCGACAAGAAAGTCGCCTTCGCTTAGTTCTGAAGTGAATGTAGGGAGAGTGTCTTCTAACACATGCTTGGCAAGTTCAGGCAAGTTGCTCCTCAAGTGGGCGAACCTGCCGGGGATGATAAGGTCTGTGGAAATGTTGTCGCCAACTTTGATGGCTCTGCCCCGGAGCACTGTATTTGCCATCACATTGCCTCCCTGGGGTCAGTGATCTCACCTGCTATAGCTGAGGCAGCAGCCGTGGCCGGGCTGGCCAGATATATCATGGCTTCGGGGTTGCCCATCCTTCCCTTAAAGTTGCGATTGGCAGTGGAAAGGCAAGCTTCTCCGTCGCCCAGTACGCCCTGGTGTAGGCCAAGGCAAGCAGCACAACCCGGAGGCAAAATAACACCCCCTGACTCAACTAGGCTGCTGATATAGCCTTTCTCTATGGCTTGTGCTAGCACTTGCCTCGAAGCTGGTGCTATAAGCAACCTCGTGTCGGGGTGTCTCTTTCTCCCTTGAAGTATCCCGGCAGCAATAGCCAGGTCCTCAAGTCGTCCATTGGTGCAGGTGCCCATGAACACTTGCTGGATCTCGACCCCTTTTGCTTCGCTCACTGGAACTGCATTATCCACACTGTGTGGTAGGGAGACCATAGGCTCAATCCGGGCAAGGTTCAGGTGTATAGCCTGTTGATATTCAGCATCGGTATCGGCATGTAATGGCTTATAGCTATCGCCGCGGCTTTGAGACACCAGGAATTCAGAAGTAACGTCGTCGCTGGGGAATAAGCCGACTTGAGCGCCGGCATCTACAGCCATATTAGCTATGGTCAAGCGTTGCGACATGGAGAGGCAAGCCAGGGCTTGACCGCTGAATTCCAGAGCCTTATGAGTAGCGCCCTGGGCGCCGATTTGCCCTATGAGGTATAGAATCAGGTCCTTGGCGTCAACCCCTTTAGGAAAGGCACCATCGAGGATGATGAGTAAGCTTTCCGGCACCCGAAGCCATGTCTTGCCCAGCGCTAGAGCTACCGCCGCATCGCTGGAGCCCATACCTGTGGCGAAAGCACCCAATGCACCGGCGGTAACAGTATGAGAATCGGAGCCAACAATCATATCCCCCGGGTTGGCCACGTTCTCGGCCACCAACTGGTGGCACACGCCGCTACCTACCTCATAGAGAAAACAGCCGCTTTCTTTAGCAAAGGTACGCAGAAACCTGTGGTCATTGGAAAGCTGTCGGTGTGGGCTAGGGGCGGCGTGGTCCAGAAATATTATTGCTCTTTGCGGCTTAGCTATGGATCCGAAGCCGATTTCCTTGAATTGCTTTATGGCCAAAGGGCCGGTAATATCTTGGACAAAAACCAGGTCCACATCGGCGACGACAATGTCCCCAGCTTTGGCATCGCCATGCGACTTGTCGCTTAGAATCTTTTCCGCTAGCGTTTTGCCCACGCGAGGCTAAGCAATTATGGCTATTATTTCTCCCGTATTTACCTTATCCCCGGGCTTGAATCTTATAGCCTTGACCCTCCCCCTGCACGGGGCTGGGAGAGCGTTTTCCATTTTCATAGCTTCCAGGATGGCAACCGTGTCACCAGCCTCAACCCAATCTCCTTCCTTGACAGAAAAGCTAATCATTAGGCCTGGCATTGGCGCCTCCAACTCCGTCTCACCTTCAGCCGCTGTAGCCCTCTTAGTGGCAGGGGGGATTTCTTGTTTCGCTACTTCTGTTGGGGTTGGCGCCACCGCCGAGACTGACTGGGCCACATCTGGAGGTGGTGCTTCTAAGCCATATTTCCACCTGAGGAATCTCATCCCAGTGGTGGGATAAAGGGCGTAAATGAGGATATCGCCAGTGTCGCGCGCAATGTCTTTGGTCGCTTCCTTTGCCTTTTCCAACTCGGGCGGTAGAATATCGGCGGCTCGACAGGTGATGGGCTTGTCGCCACGCTCATAGCCCTTAAGAACTATTTTCTGCACCTCAGGGTCAATGGAAGCCGGTGGTTTACCGTAGAGACCATAGACATAATCCTTCACCTCTCGTGAAATCATCTTATACCTGCCGAAGAGGACATTCTGAACGGCCTGGATTCCCACAATCTGGCTGGTGGGAGTGACTAAGGGCGGATAGCCCAGCTCTTTGCGTGTCCTAGGCAGTTCGGCATATACCTCGGGCAATCGGTCCAGAGCGTTGGCCTCTTTTAGCTGAGCTACCATATTGGTGAACATACCGCCAGGGATGTGATGTCCCAGCACCCTGGTATCGATCACCGACATCTTTGTGCTGTCCAGGAATTCACGATACCTGGGAGCTATGGATTCAAAATACTCATCTAACTTGAGGAGACGCTCCAGATCGAGCTCCGTGTCTCGAGAGGTTCCCCGGATGGCTAGTACAATTGGCTCTATGGCAGGATGGGCAGTTCTTAAGGCGAAAGGAGCAATGCAAGTATCAATGATATCAATCCCAGCTTCGATCGCCTTTAAGTAACTCATGCATGCCATTCCACTGGTGAAATGGCTGTGAAGGTCAACAGGTATTTCTAAGGCCTTCTTCAGGGCTGTAACTAGCTTATGCGCATCGTCGGGAGCGATAAGCCCAGCCATATCTTTGATGCATAGGCTGTCTGCCCCCATATCCTGTATTATGACAGCTTTCTTGACATAATAATCCACATCATAAATAGGGCCGCCCAGTTTGGCTTCCGTGAGCGAGTAACACAGTGTCCCCTGAATATGCTTGCCGCAGTCTTTAATAGCTTTGAAAGCGGTTTCAAAGTTGCGCTCATCGTTGACGGCGTCAAAGACGCGGAAAATATCGATGCCACAGTCAGCGGCATGGTGGACAAAGGCGGTAACCACGTCGTCAGCGTAATTACGGTAGCCCACCAGATTTTGCCCCCGGAGTAGCATCTGAAGTGGCGTGTGAGGCATTAGCTTCTTCAGGATGCGAACTCTCTCCCAGGGATCTTCGTTTAGAAAGCGCGTCATGACGTCGAAAGTAGCTCCTCCCCAGACCTCCATGGACCAAAAGCCAACCTTATCCATCTCGGAGGCGATAGCTTTCAGGTCCTCTGTTCTCACCCGTGTGGCCAACAGGGATTGGTGCCCATCTCTAAAGGTAAGGTCAGTGATTTTCACTGGATTTCGATTGTCAGCCAGAGTCATGATGTAGCACCTTACTGGTTATTCTTGCCCCCCGAGTCTTTGGGGCATTCAACTTCTTCGTACTAGCGCTTTCTCTCCTATAGTGGAATATTACCATGCTTCTTAGGTGGATTGGTAACGTCCTTGCCCTTAAGCATCTTCAGTGCCCTAATTACCTTGGGACGAGTCTCTCTGGGATCGATAACATCATCAAGATATCCTTTGGCTGCTGAGAAATAGGGATTAGCAAATTTGGTCCGATATTCCTGAATCAACCTGTTCCTCGTCTCGTCGGGAGTTGACGATTCCTTAATCTCACGGGCAAAAATGACGTCAACTGCTCCGTCAGGACCCATTACAGCTATCTCCGCTGTGGGCCAGGCGTAGCAAATGTCACCTCGCAGACTCTCACTGCTCATCGCAATATAAGCTCCGCCGTAGGCTTTGCGGGTAATAATGCTTATCTTGGGCACAGTGGCCTCCGAATAGGCGAAAAGGAGCTTAGCCCCGTGCCTGATAATGCCCCTGAACTCCTGGTCAGTTCCTGGCATATATCCTGGCACATCAACAAAAGTGACTAAAGGCACATTGAAGCAATCACAGGTGCGAACAAACCTGCTCAGTTTATCCGAGGCATCAATATCTAACACTCCGGCTAAGAACATAGGCTGTTGAGCTAGGATGCCTACACTTTCTCCGTCCATCCGAGCAAAGCCCACAATGCAGCTTCGAGCGAATCTCTCATGAACCTCCAGGAAATCGCCATTATCTACCACTTTCTTTATGATTCGCTTCATGTCGTAGGGCCTAATGGGATCGGTGGGCACAATACTAAGTAGCCCCTCATCTGTCCGATCAGGATCGTCGCCGGTATCCTGATGGGGCGCTTGCTCCTTGTAACTCTGTGGCAGGAAACTTAACAGTTTGCGCACTAGCTGAAAGCATTGCTCTTCATTGTCAAGTGCGAAATGGGCATTTCCGCTTTTTGAAGCGTTCACCATAGCACCGCCCAGGTCTTCCAGGGTGACATCTTCCCCTGTCACTGCTTTGACAACCTTAGGGCCGGTGATATAGCTTTGGCTTACGCCCTTAACTCCGAACCAGAAGTCAGTGATGGCCGGGGAATAAACCGCCCCCCCAGCGGTGGGACCTAGTATGACTGAAATCTGAGGAACAGTGCCCGAATACAACGTGTTACGGGTAAAAATCTCGCCGTAGCCGTGAAGGCTGGCTGACCCCTCTTGAATGCGAGCGCCTCCCGAGTCCAGAATTGCCACAAAAGGAGCGCAATTCCTGGCGGCCAAATCCATTACCTTACAAATCTTTTGAGAGGCTACCTCTGACAATGAGCCGCCGTAGACTGTGAACTCCTGAGCAAAGGCAAAGACGACCCGATTATTAACCCTGCCGTAGCCTGTGACTACAGAATCGCCGAGGAAGTGCGTATCTGCCATGCCAAGGTCAGGGCAGCGGTGGATGAAAAAGGGTTGGATTGTCTCCAGAGTTCCTGGATCGAATAGCAGGTTGAGTCGCTCCCTGGCAGTCAACTTTCCCTTCTTATGCTGGGCCTCAATGCGCTCAGGGCCACCGCCAATCTGGCTTTCCTCGTGGAGCCTCGTCAGTTCCGCCATCTTTTCTTCAATTGTCACTTGTTCTTGAGCCATCTTGTTGGCTACCTCCTTCTAACTTGTGCTACAGAATCAATTTGCTATTTTAGCATGATTGGATTCAGCACACTACTGCAACGACAAAATGGGATTTGGTCGGGGCAGTGTTTCTGGCACCGGGAAGCTTGTACCGTTGTTTGCAAAGCGGATACCTTTAGTGTATAATTTCCACGGTGGTTTCAGTTCAGGTTATCACATACTCAGTCAAATTGCTTCAGATTTGCTCAAGTGCTGGATGACCACAACTCTAACCAACTATTTAGAAGAGAGGAGGTCATCTTATGAGCTTCGAGGACAAGTCTCTCCAGTGTGCCGATTGTGGCGCCGCCTTCGTATTCAGCGCTGAGGAACAAGAGTTCTTCGCCTCTAAGGGCTATACTAACGAGCCTAAGCGCTGTCCTGCATGCCGCCAGGCAAGGAAGACGGAGCGGTATGGAAATGAGGGCTACGGCTACAGGGCGCGACGCCAAATGTTCCCGGCGGTGTGCGCTGAGTGTGGTAAGGAAACCGAAGTGCCGTTCGAACCCCGCGAAGGTAGACCAGTGTATTGTAGCGACTGCTACAATAAAATCAGACTGAGCAGATAACTTTAGTCTGGCCTTAAGGACATACATGGGCCCGGTATGCTTGGCCTATGTATGTCACCAAGAGGTACCGGTGTGTTATGGCATTAGAAGTCTCCGTACGGGAAGGTGAAACCCAGGACTCTTTATTGAGGCGCTTTCAGAGGATGGTGCAGATGGATGGGGTGCTGCGCGAGATGAAGGCCCATCGCTATTTTCTCTGCAAGAGAGAGGCTGCTCGCCTGAAAGCGAAAAAGAACGCCAAGCGAGGGCGACTCAGGAAATAGGGCTGGATTGGGCTTGGGAAGTAACCAGCGATGCACATGACTGTAGCTAGACACCTGAGAGTTAATACCGGAAGAAGCGTCGAGGGATAGTTGAAGCGCAAGAACCACAGATAGGTGCTTGCCACAGCCGAGATTCATGGGCCCTATTCTCCAACGCTAGTCTCCTGATATTCGCGCCTTGTCATAGATTCTAGATCTTATCTAGAAGATCCCGGTACTTTTCCATTCTTATCGCATTTCCCTCAGACTGAATCATCCATGTCATCCAGCATATCTCAATAGACCTGTAGCCTGAGAGTTCCGCCATACGTTCAATTGTGCTGATCAGTTCCATATCTTTTTGGACTGGCATATCGAGCGCGGCTTCTTCCAGAATTTGTCTGATCACCCTCCTTACTATCTTGTCAGGCATTGCTGTGTCCATACCTCCCATCATTCTCAAGTACTGGAATGTGGTGATACCAACTCCATTGATTGTACCTATGGGGTCCTCCTTCCAGCTCTCAAGGCGGGAGTTGGCCGCCCAGCGCCGAAGTGCCCCTCGGTCATCCAAATTATCTGCTACTGCCAGGTTGTGAAGGTAGGACGCTGCTCCTTTTGCCACTTGCCATGACCTGAGATTTCTCCAGATGGATTCTACTTGATCTGGCTGGAGAAGGCTGAGGTCTCTGAGGGTTCCAATCTTACCATCCGCCGTTAACTCTTTCTCGAACTTAACCACACTGGGGACTACAGCGGTGAAGTAATTGAGGCCTATAGAGGTGAATGCCGCGTCCACAACCATGAGGACGACGCTCCCATTCCACCTTCTAGTCTCTAAGCACCGATCACAGTGCTTCCTTAGGCCACTCGTTTTGGACATATATCTGCCTAGGACCTGTGATAAACGTTTATCAGGATTCCGCAAGAAGGGTCTCCTTCCTCAATTGGGCTGTTTTGCTACTGCTCTTTTCCTCAAAGAGAAAGCCAGGTTTGCCCACTTATGCCAATGAAAACATGATCTCCTCATAGCTTCTCTCGGTAATCTCGGCTAGCTTGAAGATAGTCCCGCAGCCATGGCCCACGATTCGCCCCCACCTTGAGCAGTTTCTCTTGAAGGTGTGCGACGCCCCATCGCTGACTACTTTTGCTAAGCCGACCGTGAGAAGGAAGTCTCGCCCGTTCTGGGCCAGGATGAGAAGCGGGAGTCAACCCTCGTTGGTAACACACCACTGACATGGCAACTGCGTCCGGTTCAACGCCTACTTGCCGCGCTTGATCTACTGCTCGGCACCGTGTCACGCGGAGGGCGTTGCCCCATCCTATTGTAGTATGCCGATGAAGTTCATAGTGAAGGTTAGTGTGCCGCCCGCCGACAAGTGCTGTGTTGCTGCCGGTGTGATGCTGTCTAGTACTGACGGCTCTGGGCCGCCGGAAGTATAGCTCAGAGTATGACTTCCCATGGGACAGTTGGTGAACGTCTCAGGCACAGAAGACCTGGAATTCACCTATGATCCGGCCGGGTTGTACCTGACTGCTCCTGACCATGGTGTACCATTGGGTGCCGTTCACTAATATGGTTCTACGTATAGCGTCGCGAAGTTCAACCTGAAGGTTATGCTGCCGCCAGCACTTAGGCTTTGTCTTGGTGATGGCGCAATAGTCTCTAGTGTTGCCCCAGCGGGGCCGCCATAATTGTAGCTTAGAGTATAAGTCCCCGCGGGCAAGTCGCCAAAGCTCTGGGGCACAGTGGTGCCAGAATGGGTCCTTGGTCCGTGTATGGTATAGCTAACTTGCCCCGACCATGGTGAGCCATCAAGAGTGGCGTTCACATGTATGGTGCCGGCAACTTGCGAATAGAAGTTCAAGTTGAAGGTTATGCTCCCACCGGCAGGTAGACTCTGTCTTGCTGACGGTGTAATACTCCCTAATGTTGCCCCAGCAGGACCGCCGTAGCTGTAGCTTAGAGTATAAGTTCCCGTGGGACAGTTGAGGAACGAGCCGGGCACATAAGACTTGGCACCCGAATATGGCCCCGACACGCTATATCTAACGTCACCCAGCCACGCTACGCCATCAAGAGTGGCGGTGACATATATGGTGCCGGTAGCTTGGGTGAAGAAGTTCATGGTGAAGCTTTTGCTGCCACCGGGGGATACAGACTGTTTTGATGATGGTGTGATACTCTCTA
The DNA here is from genome assembly GCA_015222255.1 of Chloroflexota bacterium. Taxonomy (GTDB): domain Bacteria; phylum Chloroflexota; class Dehalococcoidia; order GIF9; family AB-539-J10; genus JADFUX01. Next base: position 268 of record JADFUX010000007.1, on the reverse strand, counting down.
ATGTCGCCCCAACGGGTCCACCCGAAGTGTAGTACAGCTTATAGCTTCCCGAGGGCAAGTTGCGAAAGGTCGTAGGTACGGAAGAGCCAGAACTGTCCTGTGGTCCGGATATGCTATATCTAACTTGCCCTGACCATGGGTAGCCATCAAGGTTGGCGTTAACATATATGGTGCTGGTAGCTTCCGTCTGGAAGTTAAAGGTGAAGGTTATGGTGCCACCGGAAGATAAGGTCTGCGTTGGTGAGGGTGTGGTACTGGCTAATGTTGC
>JADFUX010000058.1 GCA_015222255.1 Chloroflexota bacterium | reverse complement strand
CCTAATATGAGGAACGTCTGCTCTGGGCATATTCCCACCACCGGGGTTTAATTCGGGGTCCTCATAAATGTCCTCCGGGCTCATGTTGAGAACCCGGTTTGCATACAGCCATTTGGTGTGAAGGGATATCCCGTGGGGAACATCCTGCCAGTCTGGTATTTCCGGCAGTTGGTCCAAGATAGCGTCTATTATCCTGTGGACTTGCCGCCTTTTACCGACGTAGAGCGCATATGTGGGTAGCTCAATCATAATTGTAGGCGGCAGACCAGTCATAGCCGAAAAAAGCGTGCTGGCGATGGCTATGTCCATCTCTGCTGTCTTGTCAACCGTCTCGTATATGTCATCCCAGAGTAAGAGGCCCGGTGCCCAAGGGTAGTCCAACTTCCATCTTGTACAGAGGTTGGAAAGCTGGTTAGCATACTCTATTAACTCGGGGGAATCCTGGGCATACTTAGTTGTGTCATCCCGAGATTTTTTGCTCATCCCGTGCTGGTCAAATGCCTCTTCGGCGCAAGCCAATAGCGCCTGCAATGTACCGCGGTATTTGCTTTGGATAAGCTGCCTTTCCTTAGCAAAATCCTCATTTTCCTTGTAGTGCCTTAGAAGCCACTGTCTCGCAGCTCCCACCAGTAATTGCTGCGGAACCTTCCCTCGCATCTCGCTCCTCCATTTGGGACATTTTAGTGATTCACTAAAATGTTCTATTTTTAAGCCAAACATTCCTCTATATTGCAGTATAGAGGAGGTCTTGATAAATGCCAAGACTGGAACGAAAGAATCTAACCGCTTTGGGAACTAGCCTAGTAACCCGCACCCTCAGGCCGCGGCCGCGGTTCTATCAATTCAGATCAAGGAACTTCGTATTTATCACTTCGAAAGATGGGTGGAAGGTCCACCACAAAGCAAAAAGCAAGAGTATGCCAATCAAGGAATAGAGGTGCCCTGATGCTTTTGACAGATAGCTTCACTACTTTAGAAAACCTGATTCAGAGCTATCGGTTTCAATGCAAAATTGAGGGGAAGAGCCCAAAGACCATCGAGATCTACACTACCGCCCTCACTATTCTTGAAAGGTTTCTTAAGGAAGACGGGCTCCCCACAGATGTTGCCCAGATAGGGGTTCATGAGCTAAAGCTTTTCATACTCCATCTGCAGAGAACGAAGGCATATAGGAACCACCTCTATACAAGACCCCAGCAAAAGGGACTAACCGGCCATACCATAAACTGCTACTTGCGGGCAATAAGGGCTTTCTGGAGCTGGCTGGTCTCTGAGGAGATCGTCGAGAGCAACCCCTTCGACAGGATCAAGATTCCGAAGCCGCCCAAGAAGGTGATTCTCCCGTTTACAGACGACCAGATAAAGACCCTTCTCAGCACAATAGATACCCGCTCAGCAACAGGCTTTAGAGACTGGACGATCATCCTCACCCTTCTGGATATCGGCCTCCGGGTGACTGAGCTCGCCAAAATAGAGCTGAAGGACGCTAACGTAAATCAGCGATCTCTGAAGGTCTACGGGAAAGGAGCTAAAGAGCGGGTCGTGCCAATCGGAGTAACAGTTCAGAGGGCGATAGCAAAGTATGTGACCCGATACCGACCCAGCCCTGTAGACCAGCTACTAGATCATCTTTTCCTTACGAAAGCTGGCGAGTCCCTAACGGCAAACCGCATTGAAACCATTATCAAGAAGTATGGAATGAAAGCAGGGATAGACGGGGTTAGATGTTCTCCCCATACCTTCAGGCACACTTTTGCCATTAGCTATCTTAGGAATGGTGGGGATGTATTCTCGCTGCAGCGAATACTGGGCCATGATAGCCTCGATATGGTTCGAAACTATGTGAACATGGCGCAGTATGACCTTCAAGCCGCGCACCAGCGATGTAGCCCTGTGGATAACTTGAAAATCAAGGCAGGCGGAAGCCCCGTCCACACGCTCAAAAAATTTTCCGCAAACATGGAAGTGCCTGCCCCAGTAGCAAGAGAATGAATGCGAATTCAAAGCCAAGGAGAGGGAGACCAAGGAAACACGGGCCTGAGAACTCGCAGGTTCCGGGGCGTTCCTATTGGAGCGAATGCAGTCATGTTCACCAAGCGTTCAACGTGACTGTTCAATTGAACACTCTTGCACGGGCAACTGTTCAATTCTAAAGCTAGTTGAACGGAGTCGAACGCATATACTTATTGCATAGGAGGGGACTGAAATGGCTACAGAGATGAACAATGATCAGCAAATGAGCTTCGGCGAGTTTCTTCGGGGGGCTGTTCCCTGGTGTCTAATAGGTTGTGCCGCTGGGTTAGAAGGCTCAAAACTTGCTTGGTGCACCGTTCTGGGGCCTTTTGGTGAAAGAGCCCTTGGTTTCAGCCTAGAGGATATGATGACAGCTTACACGTCGGCTGTGGAGCGTGAGCGCCATGAAAGGGAGAGAGAGGAAAGGCTTGCCCAAATAAGGGCAGCATTGCAGCCACCCAAGCTAGAATCTACCAGTACGGCACAAGCCGTAGGGCCGTTTTCGCTGCCACCGCTTTCTCAACCAGAGATTGCCACATCCTTGAAACCACCGCTAGAGATAGAAGAGGACAGCAGGTGGCGGGATGTCATCGTCCACCCCTCTGTAGTGCTTATCTTAGGCAAGAGGGGGAGTGGCAAGTCTGCCTTAGGTTACAGGCTTTTGGAATTGTCTAGGTACCGGCTGAGCCCCTATGTCTTAGGAGCGCCTGCCGAAGCCCGAAAACTCCTGCCTGATTGGATAGGGATAGCCCAGAGCTTGGAAGAGATTCCGCAGAAGTCCATCGTGGTTCTGGATGAATCCTATTTGCGGTTTCATTCTAGGGAGAGCCTAAAAAGTGCCAGCAGGGAGATGTCTCAGATTCTGAATCTCAGCCGGCAGAGGGGCCAGACGCTAATCTTCGTGTCCCCGGAGGCGCGGCAAATAGACAAGAACATCGCCAGCTCCGCTAATGTCGTGGTATTCAAAAGTTTGGGCATCTTGCAGCTTGAATTCGATAGACCTGAATTAAGCAAGATTGCAACCCAGGCGAAGACAGCCCTTGATACGGTAAAAGGT
>JADFUX010000057.1 GCA_015222255.1 Chloroflexota bacterium | reverse complement strand
CGCCACTCTGGCAGATGAGTCCAGTGGACACCCGCTTCATCTCCATTTTCACGAATGATGAGCTGAAATTGATAAAAGCATTGGATGTGCCGAAGGTATTTGGGCCAAGCACTCTGGCCTTCCCTTCGACAATTGCATCTAGCTCTTTCTGCAATTGCTTGCCCTCCACATCATCAGCATCGGCAAACCCCTGCGTTACGATGGTTATGGCCGAAATGCCCTTTTCAACAGATTCCCTGGTTGTGCCGGGGACTAAAGGCCGAGGCAAGTTTATCACCGCCAAATCAACGTCATCTGCCACTTCTCCAATACTGGGATAGGTCCTAATGCCCAGAATTTCACTGGCATGAGGATTCACGGGATAAATCCTGCCTTGATAGCCGTAATCGAGTAGATTTCCCAAAATATCGAACATTAGACCGCTTATTGATGCCGGTGCCCGCGACACACCGACGAGAGCTACAGATTTAGGTTCCACAAATTTTTTCATTTGAGCCACAACACTCATAGATTGAAGCCTCCAATTTGAAGTAGGGCCTGATGGCCGCGACAACATGTCTTCGGGCAATGCCCCCTGGGAAGGAGATATCCGCCGGGAACGCCGAGGCTCTTAAGATGGTCCCCGTTCTGAGCATCGGCAGATGTGTGAATCGAACCCACCTCCGTGCCCAGACTAGCTCTAACTACTGGATACTTCAACAACAGGTCTCTCTTGTTCCTCCACCTCTTCCCTTCTCGCCCTTCAACGATTCCACCAGTGTCGTCAGCTACCGTTTCCTAACCATCCTTGCGCTCTGATGTTATCGGGCTATGTCGGTGGATCTTTGACTCTGGTGCCCAGTCAGCCTGAGCAATTATACTGATTCACGTGCACTTTGGAAAACCCTACCCACCTTCAGCAATCGCGCTGGCCCCGTTTTTCTGTGGCAAGCTAAGGTTTCGCAAAACTAGGACTCTGCATTATAATGAATAAGAAAAGAGGTAAGCCATTGTTTGAGGAAAGACTTCAAGAGTTTGAGGCGCTGTTTTACCCCAAATCTATTGCTGTTGTAGGCGTTTCGGCCGACGAATACAAAGCGGGGTCTGGTTGGGTTACGGGCCTGCTCGCTGCCAATTTCAAAGGGAATGTTTATCCCGTGGGAGCCAGCGGCGGTACCATAGCGGGTTCAAAGATATTTCCCAGCCTGAGATCCATCCCGGGGGAGATAGACTACGTGGTGGTGTGCATTCCCCGACAATCCGTTTTGGAACTTCTGGATGACTGTGGCTTCAAGAAGGTGAAATTTGTCCAATTCTTTACCGCCGGATTCAGCGAGATGGGTGACGCTGGAGGATATGAGCTAGAACAAGACGTAGTAACAAAAGCAAGACAAAATGGCATTCGTATCATTGGGCCAAATTGCATCGGTGCTTATTGCCCGGAGAGCAGATTTCCCTGCGGCCCATCACCCAGAGCCAGAATCGGCCTGGACGGTTCGGCGGGCTTTATCTCTCAGAGCGGTGGGCTTGCGGACAAACTGGTGGAAATTGGCATAGCGCGTGGCATCGGCTTCAGCAAAGGGGTCAGCTTTGGCAACGGTGCTGATTTGGATGCCGCCGATTTCTTACAATATTTCGCTGCTGATCCAAAGACCGAGATCATCGGCGCCTACTTTGAAGGAACGAGAGACGGACGCCGCCTTTTTGACAGCATCAGAGCGGTAGCCAAAGTGAAGCCATTAGTCGCCTGGAAGGGAGGAAAGACTGAAGCTGGTGCTGAAGCAGCTATGTCACATACCGGCTCTCTAAGCAGCTCAGCAATTATTTGGTCAACGATGCTGAAGCAAGCTGGCGCTATTGAAGTAAATAGCCTGGAGGAGTTAGCTGACGTGTTGCTCCTCTTCCAAAAAGCGCGCCACTGGCAGGGCGGTAGTGTAGGCATTGTTGGGGGATTGTGTGGAGGTGGCGGTGGTATCTCCGTGTCAGCTGGCGATGCCTGTAGTGAGGAGGGGTTAAGTATCCCGGCTCTCTCCAAGGCAACGAGGCATGAGTTAATTAGTATCCTGGGCCGGGTGGGCAGCATAGTGCACAATCCCGTAGATATCAGCCAGGGCTACGGGCGACCTTCCATTCTGCGCAAAGTCATGGAAGCTATCATGGCCGATGCCAATATTCAGCTTGTCATAGTCCAAGAAGATGCGGACATACTCTTCAAGTACGGGTCGCCGCAAGTCGTAGACACGATGAACAGTACCCTTATGGATTTGGCGAGCAAGTGCAGTAAGCCTATAGTTGTTGTTTCGCCTCCAGGGTCCAGCGAAGTGAAGCGCCTCAAGATGGAGAATGAATTGTCGCAAGCTTCGATCCCTGTCTTCCCAACCATGGAACGGGCAGCTAGGGCTATTGCCAGGGTGAATCAGTATTTCTGCTCCCACTAACGCACGTAATCCACTGTTTACAGCAAGTGCCTTCTTGGAATATGATTCGCCATAATGGCTGAGAGGATCAACGAATACTCCGATTGCAGGCAATACTTGCTCAGAGAGCCGGGGTTGCGTGCAGACAGGTACGGGCTGTGATGCCCTAATGGCCCTTTCAGTTGCCCCACCAAAGGAATACCAAGTAGGATTCCTTAGGTAATTTGAGATTAGGGAGGTAGAAATGATAAAGACTTACGATGAATACTATGACCGCTTGAAGAAAATGAGGCGGAATCTTTATATAGGAGGGGAGAAAGCGGACAGAACCGATGAAAGGCTTACCGGACAGCTACGCGTTATACAGGAGACCTATGACCGCGCTAATGATCCCGAGTATCAGGATCTGTGCACAGTAACGTCACATCTAACAGGCGAGGGGATAAACAGATTCACTAACATCCACCAGAGCAAAGAAGACCTGCTGAATAAGCAACTGATGACCAGGCTCCTAAGCCACCGGGTGGGAGGGTGCATCATGAGGTGTATGGGAACAGACGCTATGAATGCCTTTTCCGTTGTTACCTATGAAATGGATCAGGCGCTGGGCACAGATACATACCAGAATTTCCTGAGGTATCTCAGATACTGGCAGGACAATGATATATGTGCTAACTGTGCTCAGACTGACTGTAAAGGTGACAGGCTAAAGAGACCTCATGAGCAAGCTGATCCTGACCTCTATCTAAGGATTGTAGAAAGCAGGCCCGATGGGATTGTAGTGAGAGGTGCCAAGATTGATAATACGGTTGCTCCAGTCGGTGATGAAATAATAGCTCTACCTACGAGATTCATGACAGATAAGGATAACGAATATGCTGTTGCATTTGCCCTTCCTGCCGACTGGGAAGGAGTGAAAATGCTTGTCAGGCCGGCATATCATTACCAGAGGAAATGGCTGAAAGCCCCTATTGCAGACATAGGTGATGCTGAATCATTTACCATCTTTGATGATGTCTTTGTCCCCAGGGAGAGGGTCTTTCTGGATGGAAGGGGTGACCCAAGGCAGACACCCTACGCTGGTTTTCTGGCGTTGCTTTTCGCTCACTACCACAGGCATTCGTATACTGGCTGCAAAGCTGCTGTGTCGGAAGTTCTAGCTAGCGCCGCCGCACTTGTAGCGGAATACAATGGAATTGAACGAGAGGCTCATGTAAGGGAAAAGATATCCCATATGATAGGCACAGCAGAGCTTGTCTTTGCCGCCGGCCAGATGAGTGCTTATCGTGCCGAGAGGTCACCATCCGGGACATATATACCTGATGAAGTCCTGACTAATGCTGGCAGGAGGCTCGCTGGAGAGGCGATCTATGATGAGTATAAGATCCTCGCTGATCTTGCTGGAGGTTTGTCAGCTACTATGCCTTTCGAGGAGGAATTCTTCTCCGAGGAAACGGGGGAACTGGCGAACAAGTATATGATGAGAAACCCGAAAATATCCTCAGAAAGCCAACACAGGTGTTTCCGAGG
>JADFUX010000056.1 GCA_015222255.1 Chloroflexota bacterium | reverse complement strand
TTCACCGAGAGGAAGGCTTTCCTGCGCTCATTCATAAAACGAATAGAGGTGAACAAAAAGCAGGTTACAGTACACTATAACCTGCCGATACCAAAGGATGAAAAATCGAAGGAACGAATAGGAGTTCTACCTATTGATACCCTTGGTGGAGATAGGGGGATTCGAACCCCCAACCTCTGCGATGCGAACGCAGCGCTCTCCCAACTGAGCTATACCCCCACAGTTTCAATTCTAGCAAAAGTCGGAAACCTGGTTCAATTTTTTCTTCACTCACTTGTTTCTATCAGTTCTATCAGTGTTCCACAAGCAGACTTGGGATGAATAAATATATATGCCCATGTGCCTTCCCCAAGCGGATTCTTCATCTCTATGGGTTCCTCAGGTATGAGCTTCACACCTTTCCCTTTCAGCCTGCTCACCATCTCTTTTAGATTGGTGACCTTGAAGGCAATGTGATTCAACCCTTCGCCTCTGTTCTCAATGAACTTTGCTATCACTCCTTCAGCACTCGTTGACTGCACAAACTGAAGCTGAGTTCCTGATATCCTTTCAGACTTTACTATCATGTTCTCGTTCGGCATGTCCCACTCGGTTTCAAATTTCATGCCAAACAGGTCTTGGAATACCGCGACCGCTTTTGTGACGTCCTTAACGGCGATCACCACTTCTTCTATATTCTCTATGGCTGGCTCTTTCATATAGAAAGCCCCTTCTCCGAGCAGGTCAGAGTTTGAGCAGCGCGGCGTCTGCGGCGTTCACGATGGGATAAGGTATGGGCGAGGGAGTGAAGAAAGGATGGGTGCCATATTGAAAAGTAGCGACCTGGTTAGCTGTCATCCTGTTCTGTATCAAAGCTGCCAGTACGTTGACGGCCTCCCCCACAGTTACCCCGCCAGATACCTGACCACCCAGGATTTGCTGGGTTGCTTTCTCAAAGACCAGCTTCAGCGCAAACTCTTTGGCGCCAGGTATAGAGCCGGGATGCTTATCCGGGGTTTTGACTTCACTGGTGACAATATCAAAGCCTGCTGCTTTCGCCGCCGTCTCGGTAAGACCTGCCATGCCCACGCCTGAATCCCCTATTATGGTGGCAAAGCTTCCAATTACGCCTTCGTTCCTCCTTCTCAGCTTAAACAGGTTGGCACCGACAATTCTGGCTTCAGTGCAAGCAATGGAAGCAAGCCTTAGAGCAGAAGGCTTCTTCGTGAAAAAAGACCTCTTCTCGGCGCAGTCTCCAAGGGCAAAAATGTCCTTGTCACTGGTCCTGCCGTATTCATCAACCCATATGGCTCGCGTCTCCCCCATTTGAAGGTCTGCTTTCTGACCCAGTTCGGTATTCGGACGCGCTCCGACACCCATGAATACCAAGTCTACCTTCAGTTCCTCCCCACTAGTGAGCCTAAGCCCTTCAACCTTCTTGTCACCTACAACCGCCGCCGCCTGAGCATTTGTCTTTATGTCGATACCTCTTTCCCTTAGTTTGTTCTCTGCCAAAGCGCAGAAATCCTCATCGAAGACGAGCTGTAGGCAGTGAGGCAACAGCTCCACAATGGTGACATTCAATCCTCTTTTCTTGAATTCATCGGCGAACTCAAGCCCGATGAATCCTCCTCCAATAATGGCTACATCCTTAACCCCATCCAACGTCTTGAGCAATCCGTTTAGGTAATCTACATCCTTTATGGCATAGAAGACATTCTCCAAATCCTTGCCTGGTATGGGAATGATAATCGGCGCCGATCCGGTAGCCAACACCAACTTTTCATATCCTATGGACTTTGCACTTGCGGTGGTAACCGTTTTCGCCTCCCTATCTATAGAGGTGGCTTCATCAACGATCAAGTCAATATTGTTTCCCGAGAGCAATGCGTCTGGCATTATGTTTTTTTCCGGTGCTCCCACTGTGCCAAAGATGTAAGGGAGCCCGCAGGGAACCAACTCTTGTCCCTCTTTCTCTTTACGGATGACGGTTACCTTGGCGTCCTTGTAATGTCTCCTTGCCGTTATGCCGGCAACAATCCCTCCGGCGCTGCCACCTATGATTAATACGTCTGTCTTTTCCACTTTCCCTCCTTTTTACTGAGAAAAAAACTCCGAGCGTGAAGAGTATACCTAGCTGATGCTACCTGAGTCAATTGGGTGATCTAGCTCGGACAGCTAGATAACAGCGTGTCACCAATCATGTGAACGAGTCAAACTTGTTTCACTTCAGGAAGGCTGATATACTAGCCGACAAGCCGTGGATTACGAGACTGTTATTGGCCTGGAGGTTCATGCGCAGCTACTAACCAAGAGCAAGATGTACTGCTCTTGTAGCACCGATTATGTCAGTGCTCCACCCAATACTCATGTTTGTCCCATCTGCTTGGGTATGCCTGGCGTTCTGCCTGTCATTAACGCCAAGGCAGTGGAATATACGGTGATGACTGCGCTGGCCCTAAATTGCAGCATTCCTGAGTACACCAAGTTTGACCGCAAGAATTACTGTTACCCGGATTTGATGAAAGGCTATCAGATTTCCCAGTATGATGCTCCCGTTGGGAAGGAGGGATGGCTGAATGTTGATAGCAATGGAACTACAAGAAGAATCAATATCACCAGGGTGCATCTTGAGGAAGATGTGGCTAAACTGTGGCATAGAGGGGACTATAGCCTAATAGATGTTAATCGCTCTGGGGTTCCCTTGATGGAGACGGTAAGCGAACCGGAAATCAGTTCCCCGGAGGAAGCTCGAACCTATCTTGTTGGACTACGCAACATCCTCCGTTACCTAGGGGTCTCCACGGGTAATATGGAAGAAGGTAGTTTCAGATGTGATGCCAACATAAGCATTCGCCCTCTAGGCAGCAAGGACTTCCTACCCAAGGTAGAAGTTAAGAATTTGAACAGCTTCAAAGCGGTCTATCAGGCTATGGAATATGAATCCAGAAGGCAGAGAAAGGTGCTTCAAGAAGGCGGTCAGCTTGTGCAGGAGACAAGGGGATGGGTAGAAGAAAAGGGCATAACCGTAACGCAAAGGAGCAAGGAATATGCTGATGACTATCGATATTTCCCCGAGCCAGATCTGCCACCCTTGGTTTTCGACAGAGAATGGATAGAGCAGATCAGAGCAAAGCTACCCGAATTACCTGAAGCTAGAAGAGAACGCTTCATGGCTGAATATGGCCTGCCTCTATATGACGCTAGGCTCTTGACCGATTCCAGAGCGTTGGCTGACTATTTCGAGAACAGCGTCGGACTGACGGATCACAGTAAGGCAAAGATGGTAAGCAATTGGCTCCTGGGTGACTTCAGCAGATTGCTTAATGCTGGTGGCATTGAAATTGAGAACGCTGCAATAAGCCCTGAGCTCTTGGCTGAAATGCTTAGCTTGATAGATAAGGGAACTGTTAGCGGACCAGCAGCCAAAGCGGTATTTGAGGAGATGTTTCACACGGGAAAGAGAGCTGCTGAAATTGTGGCAGAAAAAAAGCTCAGCCAAATTAGCGATTCCACCGAGGTAAGGGAACTGGTAAAGCAAGTTGTGGCAGACAATCCTAAAGCAGTGTCAGATTACAAAGCCGGCAAGCAGCAAGCCTTGACCTTTGTTACCGGTCAGGTAATGAAAGCCACTAGAGGAAGAGCCAATCCTGCCTTGGTCAAGGACATTCTTATACAGGAACTGGGAGGTAAATAAGTTGCCCACTTATCTCACTGTGGCACAGATACTAGTAGCCGTTGCACTGATTGTGACTATCTTGTTTCAACTGCATGGTGGTGGGTTGGGAGGTATCTTCGGGCAAGCCGATTCTGTATATCGAACGCGGCGTGGTATGCAAAAAACCTTGCTGAAGCTTACCGTCATCCTAAGTGTCACTTTCGTCGTTTTTGCCATACTAATCGCCAATCTCACCGTACCTGCCTCCTGAGAATAACGAATGGCTCCTATAGTAACCCTGACCACTGATTTTGGCTTCAGTGATGTCTATGTTGCCGTCATGAAAGGCGTCATTTTGGGCATTAGTCCTGAGGCTAGCATCATTGATATTACCCATTCCATCAAGCCACAGAATATCCTCCAGGCTGCCTTTGTCCTTAATACCGCCTATCGCTATTTCCCCAGGCAAACGGTTCATGTGGCAATTGTCGATCCAGGCGTAGGCAGTGAACGCCAGGGCATAATAGTGAAAACTCCTTCAGCCTTTTTCGTTGCCCCTGATAATGGCATTCTCAGCTACGTGATTAACGATCTATGCCCTACAGAAGGCCGTGGTGAAGGCCGGTTGGTCTGGTATCCTGAAAGCCTTGAGAGGATCACACTCAGGAAGGGACTCGAAGCCGTGGCTATTACTGACCCACGTTTTTGGAGGCATCCGGTCAGCCCCACCTTTCATGGGAGGGATATCTTTGCTCCAGTTGCCGCTGGCCTTTCCCTGGGAATATCACCCTACGAATTTGGGGATAAGACCTATTCCCTTCATGTTTTCCCTATCCCTCAACCAATCGTGGATTCACGAGGTGACTTGACTGGGCAGATTCTACATGTTGACCACTTTGGCAACCTAATCACCAATATCAGGAGCAGCGATCTGCCGCAGGGGGATATCATTATTGAGGCAGGGGGTGAATATATCAGAGGGTTAAGCCGCTACTATGATGAGGGCGAAAGGCTGATGGCTATTATTGGGAGCAGCGGTTATGTGGAAGTGTCGCTGAAAGACGGAAGAGCAAGTGACTTCCTCAGCATGACGCTGGGAGATGAAATAAAGGTCATACTACACAATGATGAGTAAGAAATGCCAATTCGGATTACTACTCTAAGCGAAAACACCGCCGCCAGAATGGGCCTTCTTGCCGAGTGGGGATTGAGCATTCTGATTCGAGTAGACGACTGTGAGGTTTTGTTGGACACAGGACAAGGTATTTCAGCAGCCTACAATGCAACCGTGCTAGGGATGGATTTGTCAGGAGTGGAGAGAATTGTCCTGAGCCATGGACATCGAGACCACACAGGTGGCTTGCTGCACATACTGAAACTGATGAGAAAACAAGTAGAGGTAATCGCTCACCCCGATATCTGGGTAGCCAAGTATGCTCTTCGGCCCGGGAGAAAAGAGGAATACGTTGGAGTGCCTTTCCCCAGGGAGGCAGCGGAAAGTTCAGGGGCGTCTTTCAATCTGACCAGGGAGCCGGTATGGATCAGGGAAAACATTGTTGCCAGTGGTGAGATACCCATGTTGACTGAATATGAGACAATTGACCCCGGTCTTTGCGTAAAAGAGCTTTGTCCCGAGCGAAGCGAGGGAACTGAGCTTAAGCCTGATGCACTGCGGGATGACCGAGCGGTGTTCATCAAGTCTGAAAGGGGATTGATTGTAATCTTGGGCTGCGCTCATAGAGGAGTGATCAATACCCTGAAGTATGCCCAGAAACTGACTGGCGTAGAGGCTATTTACGCCGTTATCGGAGGTACGCATCTTATGGCAGCTTCTTCAGAGAGAATAAACTTGACTGTCGCTGAGTTAAAGAGGTTGGACATCCAGAGACTGGGTGTTTCTCACTGCACTGGCTTGCCGGCAGCCGCCATATTGGCTCGGGAATTTGGGGAGGCTTTCTTCTTCAACAATGTTGGCACCCGCATAAGCTTGTAAAATAGATTGGTTGTCCTTCAGCTTAGCTTCAAGCCAGCCCGATTTGACCATGGCTTTTCTCGTCTATAGAGGGGAAATATGGCTTGATATCCAAAAGAGGCGTACCATCTATAGCATCTAGCCCCTTTACCTTCAAAATATTGCCCTCTCTTGCTACAAGTTCTACCACAGACAACCCTAGTGGACAGGGCCTATCTGGTGATCGGCTTGTGAAGACGCCGTGCGGCTTCGTGTCCCAGGATGGCGTCAGCATCAGAGAATATCCTTTGGATTTGTGAAACCAATATATCAAGACGATGTGAGAAAACCTCTCTATGTCTCTTAGACCTTCCTGGAACTCCTTGAATAGCTCCACCTGGCAGATTTCCTGTCTTCCGGCACCCTGACGTGGTGCTTGAGCTCTGGAAAGATAAGGCGAGTGGATTATCCCTATGGGCTTCAACTCCAATATCTGCTCTTCTTCCACGGTATGTCTCTAAACCTTAAGCAACTAGCCTACCATCAGAGCTTTGGCCTTCTTCGAGATGTTTCATTTGAATCTAGAGGCGTCACTTTAGGCCTGGCTGTCTGGTAAGCTGAGATCACGTTACCGAGGTTGTTGAAGTGTTTCTGAATGGAATCCATTTGGGATCGAGTCAGAGGCTTCACTGCGCAGGGGCGTAAAGGAGTGTTAAGCTGTATTTCATCAGGTGAAAGCGAGCTTGCCACCTTGGCTATCTCCCTGGCAAAATCCTTATTCGCCTCAATGAACATTATTTGAAGACATAGCTTGCCTTTGAATCCACTTCTGAAAAGCTCAATACCTTTGAGTACGTCGCGAAACAAAAGGCCTGTTACGGGTCTATTAACTTGCTTGAACAGGTCGTGGTTGTGAGCGTCTATTTTTGCTACCACCACATCGGCTCTGGCAAGGTCGTCGCAGACGTCCTCTCTGGACATCAGCGAGGAATTAGTTAGTACTGCTACGGGGAGGTGCAAAATATCCCTGGCCAACTCTATGGCCTGCCCCAGATTGCTGGCCAGAGTAGGCTCGCCCATCCCCGAGAAGGTGACATAATCCGCAGCTACCCCTCTTACGCTCTTTAGTTCCTGGGTTAATTCGGCGGTCTGAATAAACACCCTCCGCTCTCTAACCGGATTGGCAGTTTTGCCCAGTTGGCAATAGACGCAATTGAAATTGCAGGTTTTTCCCTGTGTGGAGAGGAGGTCTACACCCAACGATCTGCCTAGTCGCCATGAGGGTACCGGACCATAGATGACAGAATTCATCACTAGCTTCGAAGGGTGAGAGTACAGAACCGAGGCACAAATTGTAAAATCACGCGTCTCTTTCAGTGCCTTTGGCTGACAGTAGTGTAGCACTGAATTGCGTACAGTTTCAAAGGAATGTCGTGAAATCTGGACAGCAGACCTGCCCCAGGCAAGGAAGACGGATGCTGTGCACAGGGTAAGGATGGGGTTTGGGGCAATAAGGTGATGAAGAACATGGATGTTCACAAGGACAAATTCATCGTTAGACATTATCATAAGCGACAAATCGAGGTGAAAGGGCACAAGAGAAAGCTCAAGGACTATTTGAGGGGAAACGAACCAGGTTCATATTTGGAGTTTTTGCTGGAAGTGACAAGGAATACGAATATCACCGAAGCTATTGTGGCCAGGTAAGAGGTGTCCGAGTTTCAGACAGTATGTTGTTCTTATCCTTAGTTGCATATTATAATAGGGATCAATTTACGATGCAGGGCGTAGATGGTCTTCAATCATAGAAAATCGCTTAGGGGAGGAGTGGGATTACTATGAGTAATGTAGAAGGCAGAATAGAAATCAGACCCATGGCTGTTGGAGATATACACGCTGCGCTTGCGGTTGATAGGGAAGTAAGAGCAGCAGGAAAGGCCATTACCTATGCAAATCTGACTACTGAAAACATCCTATCTATTGACAGGAGAATAAGCCACGAGGAGAGTCCAACTAGCTACGCAGATTCGATTACTGGAAATGTGGCAGCACTGCTTGACTATAGCTTTGTAGCTGAAGTTGATGGTCAGGTTCGTGGCTTTATCTTAGGCCAGATAGCACATCTGCGCGAAGCAGCTACCGAATTCGGCGTGATCCAAATGATAGGTGTTCACCCCGACTATAAGCGGAAACGTATTGGCATTAGCCTGGTTAATGCACTAGCCGCCAAATATCGCTCCAAAGGCATTAAGACAATGCGCATAGGAATAGACTACCGAGACAAGGACTTGCGCAGTCTAATTGAGCATATGGGCTTCGGTGTTGGTCGCCTCGTAGTGTACTCGAAAATCCTGTGAAGCATGATCTTTCCTTGGCTCTGCCTTGTAGAGAAATGAACCCGCCCCCTTTTGACTGGCATTTCGGATCTTCCTTCTTGCGACTTTCTGTATCTATTT
>JADFUX010000055.1 GCA_015222255.1 Chloroflexota bacterium | reverse complement strand
TCCTGATTCCGGCTCCACTGATACTCGCAGGAGGAGTTTGCGCCTTTCCTTCCTTATTCAGAGAATCAGGCCTAGAACACTCACGCTCACTTTCTAGGCCTGTTCACCCGTACCTTCTCTGAAGTAACCGATTTGTTTTTCTATTTCAGCAGGTCCTCCACTCGGCTGAGCAGTTCGGTGGGCTCGAAGGGCTTCTTCAAGTAGTCCTCTGCCTCCATCAGCATACCCTCCCGCATAGAAAGGTGCGCCTTTTCTCTATCATCGGGATAGACGGTCAGCAACAACACTGGAATGTCAGAGAAAAAGTGATATATGGGGTCAGTCTTGAGTTCTCTACAAACCTCGAACCCAGTCTTACCAGGCATTATTACGTCTAAGATGATCAAATCAGGCCGTTCATCCACTACCTTGCGCAAACCTTCATCTCCGTCAAGAGCAGTAATCACCTGATAGGCTTTGCTTTCGAGCACGCTCTTCACCGCCACGTGTATGTCGGGGTCATCATCTATCACGAGGATCTTCGTTTGCTTCTGCATCTTTCCCTCCTTTTGACAAAAGCTTGTTTATGCGCTCAAGTAAGGCAAATGGCTCGATGGGCTTTTCAACATAGTCATTGGCACCAAGTCGACGACCAGTTTCCAACTCGTAGCGGCGTTGACTGGCCTCCTCTCTGACTGAGCTCATGATTAAGACAGGCATGCTGTGATACTCCTTCCACTGACTGTTCTGAAGCTCCTTGGCAACAGCGAAGCCATCCATTTTAGGCATAAGGAGGTCTAGGAGCATCAAATCTGGCTTCTCCTCTCTTAGTTTCACTAAACCTTCCTGTCCATCCCGAGCTTCGATTACCTCATGAGAACGAGACCTTAGTATGCTACCCAGCGCTAATCGGATGTCAGGGTCATCGTCCACTATAAGGATTCTCGCCATTCACCTCTCCCTATGCGTGCTTAGATCCTTGGGCAGGGTAAAAATAAATTGGCTGCCCCCATCACTCCCAGGGGAAGGACTTACTGCCCATATCTTACCATGGTGAGCTTCAATTATCCTCTTAACTATTGACAGCCCCAAGCCGGCTCCTCTCTCAGCCACATCGAGACCTCGATAGAAATCGCCAAATATCTTAGGCAATTCCTCAGCAGGAATGCCAACTCCGGTGTCGGTAATCTCCACCTGCATATAATCGGGACCATCCTTTAGTCTAGCTGCCACCGTGCCTCCAGCAGGAGTAAACTTAATCGCATTGGACAGCAAATTTATGACTACCTGCTTTAGTCGCTCTTGAGCTCCATAGATGGGCGGGAGTCCGTCAGGCACCTCAGTCTTGACTTGTAGTCCCCTCTCCTCGGCTAAAGGGCGCATTACTTCAATCGAATCCAGTATCACTTGCGCTAGAGAGATTTTGCTCATAGGCAGGTCTTTGGCCTCGATTCGAGACACGTCCATTATATTGCTCAACAAATCCAGAAGGTCAGAGATCCTTTTGCTGCTTCTTTCCAGCATGTTTTTTTGCTCCTCGTTGAGCTCTCCAGCGAAACCACCAAGCATAACTCGATGATAACTCTCAATCGCGGCCAGAGGAGCTTTGAGGTCGTGAAAAATGACGGACAGGATATGCCCCAGCGTGTCCCTCGAATGTTGGAACCTGGAAGAAACCACCTCAACGAGATTGCTCATTACCCTATGTCCCATTTCAGGGTTCTCTAGGAGCAAGCCTTTGAGCTGTGCCGTATCCAAACTTATAACGTTAGTTGCCTCAAGAGTCCGGCCTGTTGCAGTCAGAATGTAAGGGTCTGTGAGTCCTGAACAACACAAGCAGCCACATGGAGTTATCACACCAATTGTCGCGGCGTCTTCCTTCGCCCGACTAATGTGAAGATTTATTTCCAGAGCCACCTTGCCCGATTCAACGATGTACATGGTATTGCATGGGGCGCCTTCAGAGAAAATGATTGTTCCAACTTCGTAGACCTCTTCTCGGCAGAGCGCTAACAGCTTCTCCATCTCATCATCGCGCAAGCCCTTGAATAAGTCAGACGATGCCAAAATATGTTTGATAGAATCCATTCTGCTTACAATAGGCATTTGCTCTATCTTTTCCACTGGCCTCAAGACCTTCTCCATTCCTTCCGGGAATGCTCCGGTGGACAGAAATCCATTATTAATAAAGGAATTGTATTATAGCATTCAACTGTAGCGGATAGAATACGCCCCAGCGTTCCCCTCGTATGTCCGAAGCTCGAAGAAGCTACCCTGGCGGGGCTATTCAT
>JADFUX010000054.1 GCA_015222255.1 Chloroflexota bacterium | reverse complement strand
GGATAACGTGACAATGGGGGAGTTAAGTGGTGCCCTTTCGGTGCCGCTCAGCACAGCAACGCGCATGGTTGATTGGCTGGTATCCAGTGGATACGCGCAAAGGCTGCCTGATGTGGAAGATCGGAGGGTAGTTCGGGTCGCCCTCACAAATAGCGGCCGGGAGCTTCACAGAACGATTGAGAGCTATACCAGTGAGCGTGTTCAACAGATATTGTTCTGCCTGACACCTGAAGAACAGGGCACGCTGTTTGCTCTCATCCGCAAGGTAGTAGGTGCTTTGAAGGGGATTGCGTAGTGAAATTTTTTTGCCCTAATATTTCCATTATGAAATAGTTACGTTTCGGAATATTGCCTCGACAAATGAAAACCAGGTGGATAGGAAGTCGGTTATGGGGAATCTAAAGGTAGCCTTATTTCTGGCCTACAAATCAATTACTAGAGGAAACAGATGGGCGCTGGTTTTGATTGTCCTTGTGATGTCCCTTAGTTTCGTCAATCTGATTTTTACAGCCTCAATCCTGTCTGGGGTAATGACCACTATGGATGACCAACTGGTTGATACTATGTTTGCCCATGTATCCATTAGCCCCGAGGAAAATGAATACTATATCTATGATGTGAGGCAGTTGGAAAACAGGATAGAACAGGTCCCAGGTGTAGCGGGAGTTTCGGCTCACTTAGACAGCAGCGCCTTCATTGAGTATCGATGGAAGGAGAAGCAGCAAGCAACTGATAAGGGTAACAGCGGTACCTGGGAGGTAATCGGTGTTGACCCCCAGCGAGAAGTGAGTGTCACTACCATCCATGAACAAATCATTGCAGGTTCTTATCTGGATGAAAACGACCGGGATGAAATCGTTCTGGGCGTAGAGATAGCTGGAGGCGACAGCGCGCAGAGCGCATCATTTCTTACCCTGGGTGGGGTGAGTGTTGGTGACAAAGTACGCCTGACTTATCCTAACAGCATCCAGCGGGAATATGAGGTAAAAGGGATATTCCGCGCGCGGGAAATGACAGCAGACCGTGTGGCCTTTGTCACCACAAAAGAGCTGGCATCGGTGTTGGGCCGAAATGTCTTTTCTGACAGGGCTAGCCAGATTCTGGTCAGGGCTGAACCGAATGTGGATGAAAACAGCCTTATTGAAGAATTCAGAGCCATGGGTATTCAAGGAGAGATCAGGAGCTGGCGTGAGCATGGTGGTGCTGTGCGCGGCGTGATGTCGACTTTCGAAATCATTGCGGGCCTTATTGGTGGCATCGGGCTAATAGTAGGCGCCATCGTCATCTTCATCGTGATCTATATCGCTGTGCTAAACAAGAAGAGGCAGATTGGCATCCTGCGAGCCATCGGCATGGAGCAGAGTACTATTATTGGCTCTTACCTTATTCAAGCCTTGCTTTATGCGATCTGCGGTGTGGTCTTCGGCTGGCTTGTAGTTCACTTTCTGCTTCAGCCTTATTTCACTCATAACCCCCTCGATTTGGCACTGGGACTGGTGAGTCTAAACGTCGAGTCTTCAACGGTAATAAGCTCCATTGTGGGTCTAATCGGGGCTGCCATTTTGGCGGGACTTATTCCCGCACGGGCTATTATGAGACAGAGTATTATCAAATCCATCTGGGGGACGTAATTCCTATGATTGTAGCGCGAGATTTGCAAAGAATTTACGGTCAGGGCACAAGTTCCACCCATGCACTGAAAGGTATCAACCTGGAAGTCAGGCCGGGTGAATTCCTGGCTATTATGGGGAGAAGTGGCTCAGGTAAATCAACCCTTCTGCACCTTCTGGGGCTCTTGGACATGCCGACGAGCGGAGCGATTCATATCGAAGGTACAGATGTGCTGAAGTTGTCTGAGAAGGAAAGGGGCAGATTTCGCTTGGAAAGACTGGGCTACGTTTTTCAGGAAAGTTCTCTGCTTGGTGAATTGACAGTCCTGGAGAATGTTTACCTGCCAGCACTTACCTTTGGTCAGGAGAACGGTTACAGGAAGCGCGCCGCGGAAATGCTGCAAATCGTTGGCCTTGAGGAAAGGCTGACTCATTATCCGGATGAGGTGTCGGTTGGTGAACAGCAAAGGGTAGCTATCGCCCGCGCCTTGATTAACAGACCCAAAACACTGTTTGCTGACGAACCAACAGCGAGCCTGGATGTGGACTCAGCAAGAGTTGTCCTGGAGCTATTTGGAAAGCTGAACAAGGACTTGGGACAGACAATCGTCATGGTAACGCATGAGCCTGAGGACGAAAAATACGTGGACCGGGTAGTCTGGCTAAAAGACGGGCTTGTTGAAAAGGAACGCCTGTCATCTTAAGGCAAACAAGATAACCGCCTGGGTGAGAAGGGAGGAGAAAATGGTCAGTGCGCTATGAATCTTATGGGTTAACGAGTGGTGATAGACTAGCCAGACTGGTCTTCGGGGCAGTGGATGGGGATATGGAACTGCTGGAAAGCAAGCAGAATATCACAGTCCCAAGGTTGTTGCTTCAAGTCCAACCCGCGCTAGCAAAGAAGCGAAGTGAAGCATCGCTGTTTTCCCGCTGGTTAAATTCTTGCCTTAGCCGATTATTGTCACTGACACCGCACGGCCTTTTGTTGCTCGCATATTGATTACAATGTGACTGTTGGTTACACAGGACTATAGTACTATGGACACTGTATGAAGGAGTGGTCTATGCTTCATAGCTAAAAAGGGGAGGCAGATAAATGCAGGCATATTGTATGAAGTGTCGTACTAAGAGAGAAATGAAGAATGCTAAGAGCGTAGTCATGAAGAACGGAAGGCCAGCAACTCAAGGTGTGTGTCCTGTATGTGGGACCAAGATGTTCAGGATAGGTAAGGCTTAGAGCGGCTGATATCAAGGACTACTGAGGGCTAGGTATCTGTATGCAGATACCTAGCTTTTCGTTTAAGGCCACTTGGTCCGGACACCTGTGCGGTGGAAGGGCGAAGGATATAGTATCACCTCTGCTACGTACCCTTCGAAGTGTGGGGCTTATCTACGCCAACTCGGTTTCGTGGGGCCACACCAAATAGAAACGCACAAGCCTTATGCTATAATCCGTGGCGGCGGAAGCAGGAATGGACGACCTGACAGATAGAGAAAGAAAAGCGCTTCTTGACGCAGCCAAGAGAATCCGTACCTATAAACTTATGCAAGGTAAAGGATATGAAAGGCTTGCCAAGAAAGCTAAGGATGAAAGAACAAATCGGCTCTTAGCCGAGATCAGCGCCGACGAATTCAAGGACTCCGAACACTGGTCGCAGAAGATTGAGGAACTGGGAGGCGAACGCGAGAGACTTGGTGGAACTTTCTTCATAGACCGAAGGGTTGGTCTCATGATGCGTATTCTAGGCACGAGGGGGTTTTTCGAGTGGGCCACAATTGCCGAGGATGAGAGTGTCGAGGACCTGGCCATCCAAGCTGGAAATATCAACCATGTGGCTACTTCGGAAGCATGGAGCAGAATGGCGTCCGATGAGCGGTTACACATCGAGCGGGTGAAAAAAGAGGTCTTGGGTATGGAAGGCTGGGAGATGGGAGGAGGTGGTGGCGTAAGGGATGTCATCTTCGGGGCGAATGATGGTCTGGTCTCGATACTGGCGCTGGTGGCTGGAGTCTACGGGGCAGTTACAGAAAGTCACGTTATTCTTATCGCTGGTGTAGCCGGGGCAGTCGCTGGGGCCATATCCATGGGGGCCGGCGCCTACGTTTCCTCCAAGTCGGAGAAAGAGGTGACGGAAAAAGAAAGCGAGAGGAAAGGAACCAGGAGAAAAAGGACTCCCGAAAAGGAAAGGGAGGAACTGCTGAAGTTCTACCAGGCAAAGGGATTCAAGAGACAGGACGCTGAAGCTATCGCCGCTAGAGTAGCCTCAGAGATGGAGTCAAGGGCAGCATACACTATTGGCGAGGAAATTGGACTGACGTCAGAAGAATCCTGGCCCCCGACTAAAGCTGGCACCCTGACCGGGCTGTCGTTTGCGATTGTATCTCTTATCCCCGTCCTGCCCTTCGCCTTAATGGAGGTAACGCCGGCAGTGATAACAGCGGTGATCGCCAGTATAGCCACCCTCTTCGGGGTTGGGGCTAGTAAGGCCATCTTCACCAGGAAGAGCTGGATTCGGAGCGGGCTGGAGATGATGGCGATTGGAACACTGGCTGCAGCGGTGACTTACGCTATAGGACTGGCAATCCCGGTGTAGTCTGGGTTGCCAACTAGATGATCTCCCACTCGCAGTAGGGGTCTCCAGCGGCGATGCACTTTATTTCCCTGACATGCTGGTTCTTCACCACTGAGAAGAGCCCATTCAGGAAGCCGGTGGTGAAGTAGCATGAAGGCTCCCTGATAGTGGTAAAGAGCTTGGTTCGCATGCTCTCGCAGTTCTCCCTTATCCTTATCGTTTCGCCCAGCGTAGCCTTCCCCACCTTACAGTAATTCATGAAATCAATTACCCGCTTGATTGTCTCATCCCTGCTTAACCCCGCATCCATTAGACGTTCGCCGACTGCCTTTCCCGACCTTGCGCCTCCCATCCTTTGTGCCATTCGGTATCTCTCGCCGGCCAGATGGGGAAAACCCATGCCGTGCATGACCACATGAACATGGACTTCACTCCCTAACTTGGGCCTGTCAACCAGAGGGTTCCCATCAAGCAGAAACCCCATGAGGCGATCCATCAACCGCTCGTGTATCCTTTCGATAACCGAGCTGTCCTTCACCAAAGAAGCCTTTAACTCATCGATTTCCCTTGGTACAAATTTAAATTCGCAGTAGGGGTCCCCCAACCCTATGCACTTTGTCTCGACTGCGTTCCAGTCCCTCTCCTCCCTCTCAAATCCATTAAGTGGGCCTGCCATGGCAGGAGGGAGATGAGAAGCCATGGCAGCGCCTACGTTTTCGAATCCCCAGCAGTCGGAGTTCTCATATACTCTAAAGTAGTGTTCGTCAGTCTTAGAGATGTCTTCAAGGTATTCAATGATGCCGCTTCGCTCCATCCGCGCGGCTGCTACATACGGACCGCCTCCAGCTAATTTCCAAAATTTTTTCATGTCTTTCACCTTGCTGAAGCTCTTGGGCAAGGAGCCAAGAGCTTGAGAAGAAAAGGCGAAGTTCAGAAGAAGTCTCATGCGCCAGGGATAAAATGGGCGCATCTCTCTTGTCAGCCCGAAGGCGCTCTCCTCCTTGTTTAACTCGTATATCATCGTCGGGAACCCTTTGGGGTCCCAGAGCATGCCACTCCAATGGGCAAGGTTCGGCCAGAACAGGTTAACGAAGTCTCCAACCTCCCTTCTCAACACTGCTTCACCTCCCCCAAACATGCTCTGCATAAACTGTCTCATCACACTTGGCTCGAAATGCCATGTCGATTTGATTGTTGGTTTGGCTTCTATGGGCACTTCCATTTTTGTTGGCTCCAACTTTGGATGCTTCACCACGTTTATAAGCCTTGAGCTGTCTTTTATCTCCATCCTGATGATGCCATCGGCGACGCTCATCATGGCTCCCAGGTCTTCCTCCTTACCGCAGCCCTCATCCATTAAGGTCAATACCGAGTTCCCCTCAGAAGCGAACTTGGATAGAAACAGCCTCATAAACTTTACTACCTCCATGCCACTGAAGAGGTAAGGAGAGGTAAGCGAATCAAAGACGAGCAAAACGCCTTTTTGCCTTGTTCTCTCCTGTAGTTTGGTGATGGCGATGCTCAGGCTGTTTAAGTCGGCGCAGTTAGCACATATCGTGTCTGACCGCGGCGTGCACGTCAGTCCCACTGTCTCAGTGAAGGCGTCAACGAAGTTCAGCGCCACCGGCCCTCCCATCCCCCTTTCGCTTAATAGCGCAACGACCTGAGCGGGGCTTCGCTCAGTGGTCACGAATATTATTGGCCTCTCCGCAGCTATGCCGTTGAGCACCACTTGATGGCAGAAGGATGATTTTCCTGCTCCTGGGGGCCCTGCCAGCAGAGTCAAGCTCTCTTTTGGGACCTCTTGTATTTCAGTTAATGACACTCCTCTTTTATCCATGCTGCCACCTCCTCTCACTTGCTGTCAGATGACAACCTAAATGGAACGACAGGCTCATCACCTCTCCCTCGGTCTCGGCACTCCCACATATCTCGGCGTTCTATTCATATACTCCCGATAGGCGTCGCCGTACTTCTCAAGCAGGAAGCGCTCTTCTGGAATGGCAGAGATAAGCGACAAAACGGTATATGCAACTGAAAGCAACAAGAAAAACCAAGATGCGCAGGCTATGCCAACACCTATGAAGGCTAAAGAAGAACTGAGGTACATAGGATGCCTTGAATAGCGGTATGCCCCTTTGGTCATTACCTCACGATCGAGGGAAGTAGTGGCAACAACCACTATGACCATGGTGTAAATGGCTAGTCCCAACAGAGCGATGGGAAGACCTGTATAGAACCAGACCGTGCCCAATCTAAGTGGTAGGAAGATGGAGTATATAAGCAGCAAAAAGACGATAATGTGATAAGAATAAAGAATTATCCTTTCCCTCTTGTTGTACACAGAAGCACTATCACCCGTTTCCCTGACGCTCTTGTTAATTGCGGGCAGTAGGAAGACAAGCACTAGAGAATAAACCACGAAAATCCAGGCATTCCACAAACCTATTTGAAAAGTTGGTACAAGCGACATGATGTTCCCCCTCCTCCTTTCTCACTAGAATCAACCGTTCACCCAACTATATGATCTCCCACTCACAATAAGGGTTTCCTGCAGCGATGCACTTTATTTCCCTGACATGCTGGCTTTTCACGGCTGAATAGAGGCCGTTGAGGAAGCCGGTGGTGAAGAAGCATGATGGCTCACCAGTTTCTAGTCCAAATGTTTCACAGCTTTCCTTTATCCTTATCGTCTCACCTTGGGTGATCTTCCCCACCTTGCAGTATTCCATGAAATTAATAACTCGTCTAATTACTTCATCCTTACCCATGCCTGTATTCATTAGGTGTTCGCCGAGCTCCTTGCCCGTCTTGGCACCTCCCATCCTTACTGCCATTCGGTATCTCTCGCTGACCAGAGCAGGTAAGCTGGTGACTAAGAACATCTGATTGAACGCGACCCCGCTCCCCAGTCTGGGCCTCTCGGCGAGGGGCTTTCCATGAACTAGAAACCCGGTAAGCTGGCCCATCAGCCGGTCGTGAACCCTTGCCACAACCGAGCTATCTATGGCCTCGAGAAAGTCTTTGAGTTCACGAGTCTCCGCCGGCACCATCTTAAACTCACAATAGGGATCCCCCATCCCGATACACTTCGTCTCCACCACGCTCCAGTCTCGCCCCTTCTTTTCAAATCCCTTTAGCATTCCTGCAAGCGCCCCCAAACCATGGAAACCCAATCTCGCCCCGACATTATCAAAAGCCCAACCAAGTGAGCTTTCGTATGCCCTGAAGTAGTGTTCATCCTTCGTGGATGCCTCTTTCACATACTCCCAGATCGCTATCCCCATTCCCTCCGCACTTTTCAGCAAGTATGAGGCGAATTTTTTCATGTCCTTGACTTTGCTGAAGCTCTTGGGCAGGAATAGCTTGATGAGAAGCCTCATGCGCCACGGAGCTGACGACATCATCTCTGTTGACCTGATGTGAAGTTCCTTCTGAAATTCATATGTCATCGTAGGCACCCTTTTCGGGTCCCAGAGCATACCACCCCAGAGGGCAAGGTTCATCCAGAACATATTTATGAAGTCTCCAACCTCAGTTCTTAGGGCTTCTCTTCCAGCTTGTTGAGAGAACGACTGCGCCTCCCAGATGCGCCGCATTACCCTGGGGTCGAATGTCTTGAGTGCAATCCGCGGGTCCCAAGTCATCGGGGTTTCAATTTTAGTCGGCGCCACTTCGGGGTGCTTCACCACATTTATAGTCCTTGAGTTTTCTTTTATTTCCATCCTGATGATGCCATCGGCAACGCTCATCATGGCTCCCAGGTCTTCCTCCTTGCCACAGCCCTCGTCCACTAAGGCCACCACCGAGTTCCCTTCGGCGGCGAACTTCAGCAGGCAGAGCCTTATGAATC
>JADFUX010000053.1 GCA_015222255.1 Chloroflexota bacterium | reverse complement strand
TTATGGGGTCTATAGTTATCTTTTTCATTCTGTCCTCCTGTTCATGCCATCCTCTTTCTTCTAAGTAGAGAAGCCGGCAGACTAAATCTGTAGAAGGTCCCCGCAGGGTCTACGATTTGTTCAATTAATTTCTGGACAGCTTCCTCTGTCATCTTCTCTTCGCCTTCAAGTCCCAATATAGACGCAATTGCTGAAAGCATTCTTGCTCCTTGGTCCACAACACCATCTATTGGACCAAAACAACCCCGGCACGGCATATTAGCTCTGATGCATGTTTCCCCACATCCCGAACGAGTGGCAGGTCCGAGACAAATCAGTCCTTGCACCAGGAAGCATTTCTCAGGATCGATTTTAATCTCCCAGGGCCTTTTTATCTCTGCTATTGATAGTTTCTCTGGTTTTGTCTCTGCCCTCGGGCACGTGTCACATTGCGCTTTGTTCGGGGCAAGCACCGCTCCTTTCTCCGGGAGTTGGCCCGTGAGAATGGCGTTTACGGCATTCATTACTAAATCAGGCGGTGGTGGACATCCAGGAAGGTAGTAATCCACGGGGATAGTCTGATCTAATGTCTTTACCGTATCATAGAATTCCGGTAAGGTGAGTTCACCAATTCCGATGTCTGTCTTCTCCTGGGGAAAAGTTCCCTCCGGATTTTCAGTGGACGGAGTCTCTATATAAGCCCTTTGAAAAATTGTGTCTCTTGTGCAGAAATTTCCCAGTCCGGGTATCCCTCCTAGATGGGCGCAAGAGCCAAAGGCAACCACGAGGCCGGATTTTTGCCTCAGTAGTTTTACCATCTCTTCTTGCTCCTCCGTTCTGACGGCACCATTTATGAAGCTTACTGCTATCTCTTTTTCGCCTAAAGCCTCAACATCCTTTCTTTTGAAATCCAATGCAACGGGCCAGAAGACTATATCCACAGCATCCGCCACTTTCAGTATATCTTCATTAAGGTCAACCACTGTCTCCTCGCATCCACCACACGAAGCGCACCAGTAGAAAGCAACCTTAGGTTTAGCCATATCTCCACTCTCCTTTCCTGGCTCTTTCATACATTATAATTTACAGTTGTTTCTAAATCCATTCCTACTTTTGCTTCCCGAATGGATTTGGCCCAAGTTCTTTTACGGTTTGAGTAAAATCATTAACCACCTCGGCAAACTTTGATCCTTCGGAGGCAGAAACCCACTCCAGCCGAACTCTTTCTCCCTCTATCCCAAATTGGTCCAACATTTTCTTAAGAAGAGCGATGCGTCGTGCTGCTTTGTAATTTCCCGCCATATAGTGACAATCGCCAGGATGGCATCCAGCGATAAGTACTCCATCGGCTCCTACCTCAAGAGCTTTCAGTATGAAAGCGGGGTCAACCCTGCCACTACACATCACCCTAATTATCCTTATGTTGGGGGCGTATTGCATTCGTGAGACACCGGCAAGGTCAGCACCAGCGTAGGAACACCAGTTACAACAAAACCCCACTATTTTCGGGTCAAATCCGTCTTTGCGTTTAACTTTAGCCATTATTACCTCCTCTAGGGTATTGAGCCGTCAGCATCTCCTCCTACTAAATGGGCTCGGGCCAAGTTGCTTTATTGTTTGGGCGAAGCTCCCAAGCTTCTCAGCTAACATTGCACTCTCCGAAGGCGAGGACGGCTCCAACCTGAGCCTCTCGCTGCTGACTCCTATAGCTTCCAGTAAGGGCTTCAACGCTGCAATCTCTTTCCTGGCACTTAAGCTGTCCCTCATGTAGCGACACTCTTCGGCAAGGCAACCGCCTACTAGGACACCATCTGCCCCACCCGCAAAGGCTTTCAATACCAAGAACTCGTTCGCGCCGCAAGAGCAAATCACTTCTGTGCTACAGAAACGTGGAGGATGTCTCGTCTCCAATATGCCCCTCAAGTCGGGAAGGTCACAACACCATCGACATAAAAAGCCCAGAATCTTGGGCTCAAACTCTTCCATTATCATATGTCAAGGCATCTTAGTCGTTCTCTGCATGGCCCTTCTCGCACCGCGGTCTTTAATCGCTCTCGGTCAAGGGCGACGAGTTCACTGTCTTCTGTAGCAGTTCTGATAAGTTGGGTGAGGCCAGGGTAGGATCCCGTTACGCCTTCTTCATCAATTGAGTACAGAACCCAAAGACCGTCACGCCTTGCTTTCAAAAGGCCAGCATCCTGAAGGGCAGTCAACCCTCGAGAGGCACGACTCTGCGATATTCCCGTTGCCTGGACTATTTCGCAGACAGAGCACTCCCGCTCTAGAACCAAGTTTACAATCCTAAGCCTTGTCTCATCCGAAAGAGCTCTAAACACCTTCAATATGCCATACATTTGGTTAGACATTTGCCCATATGCGCATATAGGCATACAGTCTACCCTAGAAACATCGTCTTGTCAAAGTACCAAGTCACTTGGGGGTGCCATCCGCCACCTGGGCGCCGAGATTCTTCACTCCGTTTCCCTCTGGCGGGACTGAAAAACGTCCAAGCCTAACTTTCAGAACGATATGACAACATCTGAACCGTAAGCAAGTACTATCAAAAGCTGAGCTCGACTCCGGGCATCGTTAGTTCCTTGTCCGTAACTGACCGGAGCGGGGGACGGCTCTCCACATCCATTCCAGGCTCATACTTGAAGATATCAAAGAGCTCCTTATTTAACATAAACGTTAGTCGCGCTAAAGGTATGCCAGCAGAGCATACATCCTGGCACTGGCCGCAGTTGACACAGGAGTCCATGACGTGGGCGATCCTTATCAGGTGGAACATGATAGTAGGTGGCAGCTCCCCGGGCTCAATTGCGCCTCTGTCAGCTTCTAAAATGCAGTCCTTGCAGTAGCATATAGGGCAAGCATCCCGACATCCATAACACTTAACACATCGGCTAAACTGCCGCTGCCAGTAATCGAATTTTTCCTCGACAGCTATATTCTTAAGCGGGGCAAATTCTGTTTCCTGCCACTGGAGCGCTGACTCGATCGCCTCTTGCTCTTTCCTCTTTCTTTCCTCAATAGCCTTATGATTGGGGGGTTCAACATTTATGTAGCCGGCCCTCACCGCTTCGTCGAAAACTTGGGCGCCCTTATCAGAGCAAACTTCTACGAAACTTGCCTTCCTGCTATTTACTCCCCACTTTCCGCAAGCAATGTCTGCCATGGTGGGAATCTTGACTTCGCATCTTCGACAGTTTTCCCTCCGCCCGTAATCTTTCTCCTCCAATTCCTTTAGGTCCTTTGTTTTTGTTGTTCCATCCTTTAGCGTGATAATAAGGCTGCCATCTTCAATCTCTTCACCGACAACATCCAACGGATCAACCCCAAACTCCTTAAGAATCGTCTCCTTAGCTACCACTGGCGACAGCGTACCGCTGCAGTTCACACCTACGAGCAGCAGGTTATCCAGATTGATCTGCTCCCTCTTAACTAGCTCAATAATTCCCCTCATGTCACAGGGCTTGCCCACTACAGCCAACTTCATATCTGAGGCGCCGTTGAGGTATTCCTTAATGCATCTAGGAATATTGACCGAGACGCAATGCAACGCCCCAGCAGTATCTATCATCTCCTCAGGATCACTGATTAACACGGGAATGCCGTCATATCTATTGCCATCTCTCGCCTTTACTGCCAGCACTGCATCTACTCGCTTGCTGTCCAAGGCAAATTTGAGCAAGGAAGTAATCACACCACCAGAGTCAGCCCGCTTTACTACTTCGTCGTCTGATGACCAGGCAAGGTACATATCTCCTTTCATCGTTTCACCTCTATCTTGACTGCACATACTTTGGTTTCTGCACACTTGGCACTGGGGTCTAAGGCTGAGATTGTTAGCGCATTCGCACAGGAATCAGGAAAGTGGATGGGGATAAACAGCAATCCTGGTCGTACCTCATCGGTGATCCTGGCTTCGGCTTCAATGCTGCCTCGCCTTGTCTCCAGAACGACTGTATCCCTATCCTTAACGCCTTCCTTACTTGCATCCTCGGGGTTGACCTGCACGAAGCCCCGGGGAACCTCATCAACTAGCCTAGGGGTTCTCCGCGTCATCGCCCCCGTATGGTAGTGGAATATGCTTCTTCCCGTAGTCAACACATAGGGATACTGGTCGTCTGGCACTTCTGCCGGTGGCTTAAACTCCACTACCTGGAAGTGCCCCAGACCGTCAGGGGTATTAAACTTCTGCAAAAACATGGTGGGCGTACCAGGGTGATCCTCCGAAGGACAGGGCCAGTGAATTCCGCCGACCTTATTCTCCAGCCTGTCATAAGTTATACCCTTGTATTGTGGTACGCAGCTTCTTATCTCTTCAAAAATCTCGCCAGCCGAGGCGAAATCAAACTTGTCCTTATAGCCCATTTTCTCCGCCAACTGGCAAATGATCCACCAGTCAGGCTTGGTCTCGCCAGGGGGCTCAACAACCCTGTTCACTTTTTGCACCCTTCTGTCTATCCAGGTATGGGTAGCCTCTCGCTCTACCCAGGTGGCTGCTGGCAGCACCACATGAGCAAGCTTAGCTATCTCAGTAGGGAATATATCCTGAACTACCAGGAAGTTCGCCTTTTCTAAGGCCTTCTTGACATTGTTGACATCGGGCACTGCCATCATGGGGTCTCCCCCTACAATATAGAGGTAGGGGCATTTATACAGCATATCTATGTAGGTTAAGCCAGGCTTTGTTGGCAGGTTAGCCACCCCCCAAGCCTCCTCAAAGAACTTTGCCGTCTCCTCACCCACGCGCTTGAATCCGGGATAGAAAACGCACAGACAGCCCATATCTCCGCTTCCCTCACCATTTATCTGCCCTCTCATCGAGTTTATTCCGCTACCTGGCTTACCAGCATGCCCGCAGAGAAGGGCTAGGTTAGCGTGATCCCTAACATTGTCAGTGCCAACATAATGCTGGGAGATACCCTGGTCATAGAGTATGCAACCCCTCTCTGCTTTGGCATAGGTAATCGCTGCCTCTCTCATCTTTTCCAGAGGAACACCAGTAATTTCCTCTGCTTGCTTTAAGTCTACTTTGGAGAGGAAATTCCGCAATTCATCGAATCCGGCGGCCCTTGAGGCGATGAAATCCTTATTCTCCAATCCCTCAGCGAGAATGATGCTCATCATAGCATTTATCAAAGCTGCATCCGTGCCCGACTTTAATTGCAGGTGAATATCAGCCAGATACCTGGCGGTAGCTGTATTTCTAGGGTCGGTGTAAATAACTTTAGCCCCCTTGGCTTTCGCTCGGGACACTCTCCGTGCTATTAAGGGAAAGGTCTCCTGTAGATTGACGCCAGCGACGAATATGCAATCGGCAAGCTCAATTTCAGGCTGAGAGGTTTGCATTGCCCCTGAGCCCATGGCAGGAATTAGAGCAGCCGCTGCTGGGGAATGGCACAATCTGCCGCAGTATTCCACACTGTTGGTGCCCATCACCACCCTGGTAAACTTTTGCATCACATAGGCATCCTCATTGCTATTCCTACATGAGGCGATAAAGCCAAAATCCTCCGGGGTAGCTTCCCTTAGTTGCGTGACGATCAAATCCAAGGCCTCACCCCAGGAGACTTCCTGGAATGCGCCATTCTTCCTCACTAGCGGCATCTTCAACCTATCTTCACTGTAGATATACTGATAGGCGTTCTTCCCTTTGGGGCAGTTCGCGCCTTCATTCACCGGATGTTCCTTCCAGGGCTCCTGGCCAATTATCATGCCGTCTCTGATGACCAAATACATCCCGCAGCCGCAGCTACAATAAGGGCATATTGTGGGCACATAGTTAATGTCCATTTTGCCTCCTACGAAGATTAATATCGCTTGGGCCAAGTTCTTCTATCGTCTGGGTAAAGTTCCTAACTGTTTCGGCATACTTTGCCCCTTCAGAAGCCCCTACCCATTCCAACCTCAGTCTCTCAGATTCGATGCCGATACCTCCAAGGAAAGTCCTTAGACCCACTACTCTTCTTCTAGCGCTCAAGTTCCCTTTCATATAGTGACAGTCTCCAGGATGACAGCCGGTAACTAGAACACCGTCTGCCCCGGCAGCAAATGCCTTGAGTACCAGAAGTTCATTGACTCTTCCAGAACACATGACCCTTATCGTCCTTATGTTCGGTGGGTACTGTATCCTCGAGGTACCAGCCAAATCAGCAGCGGCATAGGAGCACCAGTTACAGGAAAACCCTACGATTCTTGGCTCAAAGCCACCTTTCAGCTCAACTTCATCCATTGCTACCTCCTTCAAGATATTTAGCTGTCAGCTAGTCTCATGCCAAACTCTGGGCTATGCAATGAGCGC
>JADFUX010000006.1 GCA_015222255.1 Chloroflexota bacterium | reverse complement strand
TTGTTAGCCTTACCGACATAGAGGTCCGTCTCTCCGATTCATTGCTCTATGTGGCGTCTACGATTCCTGAGCGGAAGTAGTGGCCACCGAGGGAGCCTCTTCTGGCGTGGGGTCTGTCTACGAGCTTGTCATAAACCTCTCGATCTTTCCCATCAAGGGTGTAGCGTACAGGAGTAGACCCTCCAGCTTTGTCCAGCTCTGCTACCGCTTGCTCGTGAAACGGCGTGGCATGATTGGAGGTCTGTCTTACCCTATCCGTCTAATAGGAAACCTGTTAACTTGCCGCGTATGTATTTGGCAATATCACAGTGGGGTTTAGGCGATCAGCCGTCATTGCAGGCAAAGCGTGGCAATCTCTGCCACTCGTTCGAGACTGTGTTGGGACTTCGGCCCCTCTCAACGACAGAGAAATTTGGTACCGCCAGGATAGAGGAAAGCCAGTCTATGCGCGACAACAGTCATGAGGCCTAGTATCAATTCCAGGTTTTTCTATCGCCTGAGTTAAATCCTTCGGCTGTTTTGGCGCTAGCTGTAAACCTTCCACATCAATTTTCGTTTTTGAGTATAATAGGCATCGGACTGATGTCTATTGAGAAAGATGTAGTCTCCCGGGCAGTAAAAGGTGATGGGCAAGCTTTCGCTCAACTCTATGAGGAGAATTTCGATAAGATTTATCGCTATGTTTACCTGAGGCTGGGAAATCAGGCTGAAGCTGAGGATTTGAGCCAGGAGGTGTTTGTCAAAGCTCTGGAGGCGATCGGCTCTTACAAGTGGCGAAATTTACCTTTCGCTTCTTGGCTGTTTCGCATCGCTCATAATCAGATAGTCGATTACTTGAGGAAGCACACAAAGGTGAGAGAGGCACCTTTCGATGATAATAATATGATTTCGATTGGTGAAGCAAGCCCAGAATCTGTGGCAGAACAAGGTCTTGAGATTGAGGAGCTAATTGATGCCGTAAAGAAATTATCTCCGGCTCAGCGCGAGGTGATTTCTCTTCGTTTCGGCGCCGAGCTTTCTATTGCTGAGGTGGCTGAGGCCTTGGGCAAAAGCCCTGGCACTGTGAAGGCTCTACAGTACAATGGCATAGTGGCATTAAGGAAGATGCTGCTAGCAAATAGGTAGAAAATGGCAGAGAAGATAGAAGACATTCTAGATAAGTGCTTGGAGCGCATATTTAAGGGCGAAAGCATTGATGATTCTCTCAAAGCTTATCCTGAGCAAGCGCCCGAACTAGAGTCTTTGCTCAAGACCGGCTTTGCCCTTATTCGGAAGTCTCCTACGGTTCAGCCTAGCCCTGAGTTTAGGGCAAAGGCCCGTACTCAGCTTCAGGGGATGCTTGCTGCTAAATCAGAGGAGGCTGAAAAAAGACCAAAGGTTCCAATTTGGCATAGGAAGTGGGCTGTGGCTGTCACTGCTATCCTGGCTATTCTATTTGCGGGCACAGGTGCAGTTGTTGCTTCAGCAAACGCCTTACCTGACAAGCCTCTTTATCCCGTGAAGTTGGCTGTGGAGCAGGTTAGATTGACATTGGCCTTTTCTGACATGAGCGAGGCGAAGCTTCATATTCAGTTTGCCGAGCGAAGAGCGGGTGAAATCGCCGAAATGGCTCGCGACGAAAAAGGTGCTAAAATTCCTGTATTAACCGAGAGACTGGCTAATCATTTGGATAGAGTGTATGAGATTGAGAGCACATGGGAGATCAGGCAAGAAGGGCCGAAAACACTGGCTCCCAATGATGGGGTGGAAGCTTATGGCAACGGAGATAATGTGGAAGAGCTAAAGATAGTGCTAATTGAAAGCCGTCAGAGGAGTCTAGATACATTGCAGAATGCTTTGAAGAAGACTCCTGAGAGAACTAAGCCCAGTCTGGAGCAAGCCATCAAGGATGTGAGAGAGAATTATGAGGAAACACTTTTTGTGTTGGAAAGTGCCTCAAGGCAATAGTCTGGATGAAAAACTCCTTTAGGAATTAGGCGAGGCAGAGTATAATAGGGTTGGGAAGATGGCTTCAGAGGTTTTCTACCGCAAGTGGCGTCCGCAGGTTTTGGCTGAGCTGGTAGGGCAAGAGCCAGTGGTCGAGACCTTGCGTCGTGCTGTCGAAAGCAGAAAGATTGCCCACGCGTACCTTTTCTGTGGACCTCGAGGTACGGGGAAAACCAGTACTGGTCGCATCCTGGCAAAAGCGGTCAACTGCCCTAATCAGACCGGTGGCGAGCCGTGTAACGGTTGCAGTATATGTCGGTCAATCACCGAAGGCAGGGCTCCGGATGTAATAGAGATAGATGCTGCTAGCAATCGCGGCATTGACGAGATTCGCAGCCTCAGGGAGAAAGTTCACTATGCTCCAAACCTCGCTCGCTACAAAGTGTATATTATTGATGAGGTCCATATGCTTACTGAGGCAGCTTCTAATGCCTTGCTGAAGACTCTAGAGGAGCCGCCACCTCACGTTATTTTTGTCCTGGCTACGACGGAGCCACATAAGGTGCTACCCACTATAATGTCACGCTGCCAGCGATTCAATTTTCGTCGCCTGGCGCAAGGAGCAATAGTAGACAAATTGAAACTGATATGCCAGCAAGAGGATATCAATGTGGGCCTTGATTCCTTGAAGCTTATTGCTCAGGCAGCTACTGGAAGCCTCCGTGACGCTGAGAATCTGTTGCAGCAATTAGTTGCTTACTATGGGAATCAAATTGATTTTGACCAAATTCGGATGGCGCTAGGGTTCAGCAAAGATTTGCGAGTGGGAGAACTGGCAAAATGTATCGCCAATGGGGACATTCTCAGAGGTCTTCAAATCATAAATAGCGTTGACAATGATGGCATGGACCTGCACCAGTTCAATCTGGGGCTAGTAGAGTATCTTCGAGGGCTATTATTGGTCAAGGCTGGCTCAGAGGAGGCTGTCGACGTCACTGCTGAGAATCTAGCCGAGATGAAGAGCGTGGTGGCTGGTGTTGATCTTGAACGTCTGCTTGGGGCAACCAAGCTTTTCGCTGGCATAGATTTTCGCACCCACAATTACTCCACTTTGCCTTTGGAGCTGGCTCTGGTCGATTGTGTATTGTCTTCAATGCCGGAAGAGCCGACTTCGATTGCATCTCCAGAATCAGTGAAACCTACCATCGCATCTGGGGTGCTTGCCAAAGCTCACGAAGAAACTGAATTTGTTGCTGCGAATGAGGCTGAGACTTCTGAGACAAAGGCGTCTCAAGGCATTGATTACGTCCGTGGTCGGTGGAAGGAATTTATTCAATCTTTGCGAGGCGAAGGTTCCAATGGCAATTTGGATGCTTTCTTACGCAGCGCCTGTGAGCCGATGGCCCTTGAGGACGACACCTTGACGCTCGGTTTCTACTATTCTTTTCATAAGGAAAAGATAGAGGACCCCAAATATCGATATCTGGTGGAGAGAAAGCTCCAGGAGGTTTTCGGGCAGTCCTATAAGTTGAAGTGCATCCTCGTCAACCTCAAACGAAAAGTGCCACCACAAACCCAAAGCCCTTTGATTAAAGCCGCTCTAGAAATGGGCGCTGAAATCAGTGACTAGAATGGATAAGCGTTTATTGCGCCAGGCGCAGCAACTTCAAGCAAAATTGGCCAAAGCCCAAGAGGAGCTGGGTAATTACACTGTGGAAGCCACTAGTGGAGGCGGCGCAGTGAAAGTGCTGATTGATGGCCATCAGAAGGTTCATTCGGTAGAGATATCGCCAGAAGTGATCAATGCTGAAGACGTAGAGTTACTTCAAGACCTGGTCATGACTGCCATGAACGAAGCTGTTGCCAAGTCGCAAGAGCTTGCTAACAAGCATCTTGGCAGTGTGACAGGTGGGCTTAATATTCCGGGATTGACCTAAAATAGAGAATGGCATCTATCGCTGAGCCTATAGCTAGGCTAATCGCAGAACTCAACAAATTGCCTGGAATAGGGCCAAAAAGCGCTCAGAGGTTGACTTATCATTTGTTGCACATGCCGGATGAGGAAGTCAAGAGTCTAGCTGAGGCTATTCGGTCTCTGAAAGAAAAGGTGGAGCTGTGCTCAGTCTGTTGCAACATCACCGACCGCAACCCTTGCCCTATTTGCCAAGACGAACAGCGCGACCATTCCAAGCTTTGCGTTGTTGAGAGGCCTTCAGACATCATTCCTTTAGAGCGAACTGGGAAGTTTAAGGGCGTTTATCATGTGCTCCACGGAACTATCAGCCCAGCACAGGGGATAGGGCCTCAAGAATTGAAGGTAAAGGAGCTTTTGTATCGCCTTCAAGACAATTCGGTAGCCGAAGTGATTTTGGCAACTAACCCTACCATAGAGGGTGAGGCCACAGCTATGTACTTGCGTCAGATGATACATCCTTTGGGCATCCATATTAGCCGCCTGGCTCGAGGGTTGCCATTTGGCTCCGACTTGGAATATGCTGATGATATGACCCTAGGTCAAGCTCTCGAAGGCAGGCAGGAATTCTAGAAGTCGGGGATGGCAGCACCTCACGTTTATCAAACACAAGCCATAGTCGTCAAGCAAAGCAAAATCGGTGAAGCTGACAGAATTGTCACGATTTATACCCCTGGGTTTGGCAAGCTACAGGCAATAGCCAAAGGGGCCTGCCGCCCCGGAAGCAAATTGGGTGGCAATGTGGAACCACTGACCTACAGCTCAATGATGCTGGCCAAAGGGCGTAACCTCGATATCATCACTCAAAGTCAAACAATTGATGCTTTCCCAGCTTTAAGAAACGATTTGTGGCATATGGCTTGCGCCCTCTATACCCTGGACCTTGTAGATTCTTCGACACTGGAGAACAGCGAGAATAGTCCTTTGTTTGATTTGCTGCTCAATACCTTGAGGTGCCTGTGTCAGTTGCAGAACGATGAAAGCGTGGTGCGCTACTTTGAGCTTCATCTTCTCCAGCATCTGGGCTATCGTCCTCAACTGCGCCGGTGTGTCAATTGTGATTCCCGCCTCAATCCAGTAATCAACTTCTTCAGTTATAGGCAAGGTGGGATCTTGTGCCCGCGTTGCAATCAGAAGGAGCCTACATGCCGTCCATTGTCAGTCGATGCTCTGAAAGTCCTTCGTCTGTGGCAGGGCTGCGATTATCCCACTGCCAGCCGAGTGAAAATAGGCCGAGAATTGTCCTCTGAGTTAGAGCAAGTCATGCAAGGATATATGAGGTGTCTTTTGCAGCGCGAGTTTAAATCGACGGCTTGGCTGCAAGAGTTAAAGAAGAAGTCGCTTGTTGACAACTGTCACAGGACGAACTAAAATCGCCGCGATTAAGACCGGTGCAGGATAGTTCGCAGGCATACAGAACTGATTTGAATTCGCTCATTATTCTCCGGCGGAGCTCTCAAGGAGACTTGATCCCGATGAACAGGCGTGAATTCGCAGGTAAGCTGCTTGCATATCATAAAGGCAAAGGCGGTGGGTGTGTTACTAGGTGCTGGGTGTGGCAATACAAGGCTCCAGCCAAAATGAACCTTGAAAGGGTAGTTGGAAACTATGAGTGAGCAGAGTTCGCCCGTGGAAGTGTGGCGCATAAGGCTAACCAGCAGGAGGTGTCTGTTGAGGTGAAGGAAGGGGAAGAACTGTTTGAGCGTGTAAGGCCACTACGACCGGGGGATGTAATACTTCGGAGGAAGAGGCCTCGGAGAAAGCTTCGTGTATTACCCAATATCCCCGCGATGGTTATGTTCTTGAAAGACGTCTCGGCTCGAACTCCCTTGATACCGCTGTTGCTCAGCCTCGTTGGACTCTGGCTGCTTTTTTCCTTCGGACTTTATCTTGCGGAACGTGGGGTGAGCGAACAGCTAACGTCCTATGGCGATGCTTTGTGGTGGAGCTTTGGAGCTATGCACACGATGGGGGTTAACAATCCGGGGCCCGTTACCGTGGTCGGAAGGGTAATTGGTGGCATCTGGGGAATCATGGGCACTGTAATCTTTTTTGGGGTGATAATTGGCGTCTTCTATGCCTATTTTATGCGTCCTAGGCAGCGTCCCTCTCGCGAGCTTATCAGTGCCATGCAATATAATCTGGGGGAACTGGAAGACTTATCTGCCAGTGAATTGGAGGCGCTTAGGGATGCCACGACAAGGGTCATAGATGCCCAAATAAGTAAGCTTAAGGAGAAATCCTCAAGCTAATGAGGGAGATAGCCTTTTGTCGGAGACAGATTTGGTTCAGTAGACTCTTAGTTCCAATGAAGGAGAATGGGGGTGAATAGGAGATAGTTGCCGTTGGGGTCAAATCTCTATTGACTAATAGGGAGGGAACAGGTAACATGCCACACTTGGTGAAGACAAAGAGGATTCTGGTGCCCGTGGGCGGAAATAGCGTCGACGAGGAAGTCATAAGACTGGCTTGTGTTTTGGCTAAGAAACCTAAGGCTCAAGTCTATATTGTCTACGTCATTGAGGTGGAAAGGAGCCTTCCTTTAGACGCCCAAGTTGACTCGGAGACTAGGAAGGCAGAGGTGGTGCTGGCCAACGCTGAAGACATCGGCGCTGAAGAACATTGCGAAATGGAGACAGATCTGCTCCAGGCTCGAGAGGCCGGCCCAGGGATTGTTGACGAAGCTATCGAAAGAGGAGTAGATTTAATCATAATGGGGATTAAGTACAAGAGACATCTTGGTGCATTTGATTTGGGGAAGACGGTTCCTTACGTTTTGAAAGAAGCTCCTTGTCATGTTTTGTTGTATCGGGGGCATGCTTCCCCGAAATAGGCAATGAACGTGATTATTATGGGGTGTGGGCGGGTCGGAGCTGAGTTAGCTCATCTACTTGATGCCGAAGGGCATAAGGTGACTATTCTTGACGCAGATACCAAGAACCTTCAGAGGTTACCGTCTGAGTTTGGTGGCATTGCTCTGACAGGCGACGCCACTGATGAGGATGTACTGAGAAAAGCGGGCATAGCAGAAGCCAATGCCTTCGTAGCAGTAACTCGGGATGACGATCGAAATGCCATGGCAGCCCAAATTGCCAAGCAGATATTCGATGTTCCGAAGGTAGTCTGCCGTATTTACGACCCGCCAAGAGAGGAGTTTTATCGAAGTCTGGGACTGGAAGCTATCAGCCCCACGGCACTCTTTGCCCGATTGATAAGGGAAAGGCTAGGAAACTAGAAAGAGATATGTACATCATAATTGTTGGAGGTGATGAGGTCGGGTCTCGTTTGGGCAAGGAGTTGCTTGCTAGTGGCCATGAAGTGTTAGTGATCGAAAGAAATGCGGAAAGATGTGATCACTTAACGGATGAACTGGGTAGTATATCCTTGTGTGGCGACGGTTGCGAAATGGCTGTCTTAACTAAGGCAGGAATAGCAAGAGCAGGCACGTTTATTGCTGTAACTCACGAAGATGATGATAACCTAGCGGCTTGTCAGATAGCTAAGCAGAAGTTCAATGTCCCGCGGGTTATCGCCAAGATTAATAGTCCCAAGAATGAGCACATCTTTGCTAAACTCGGCATAGAGCATACGGTGGATGTGGTGGGGCTTGTGTTAGAGCATATTAAAGAGCAGGCCGGGATTTCCCCCTTAATCCACCTTTTGAGTCTGAAGGACGAAGGGGTGGAAATCGTTTTGTTGAGGGTCACCAAAGATCTGCCAATAGTGGGTAAGCCCATAAAGGAATTACTTCCTGATTATGCTGCTTCCCCTTTGTTAGTACGTAAAGGGCATCCGCCTGTGGTGTGTACTCCGGCCACTGTTTTGGAAACTGGTGACCAGTTCGTTTTCTTGATTCCGAGCAGAGATATTGAACTGCTTCGAGCTTCGCTGGTTGGCGCCGGCCAAGGCGGCAAATAACAATGGTGCGGGTCGCTTTCCAGGGGGAAAGAGGTGCCTTTAGCGAGGACGCCTCGACAAAGCTTTTTGGCAGGAACATCGACGTTTTGCCTTGTGTCCGCCTTCGAGACGTTTTTCAAGCTGTGTCAGAGAATGAAGTTGGGTTTGGCGTAGTCCCTGTTGAGAATTCTCAAGCCGGCAGCATCAATGAGACGTATGATTTGCTATTGGCATATTCGCTGAATATATTTGCTGAGGTTATTCTCAAGATAAGCCACTGCTTAATGGCTCTGCCCGGTGAAGATTTGGACGGGATAAGAATCATCTACTCGCACCCCCAAGCTATAGCCCAATGCGAGGAGTTCTTGAGCCAACTGGGAGCTGAAATTGTGCCCACCTATGATACTGCAGGCAGCGCCAAAATGATAGCAGAGAGGCAACTGAAAGGCTGTGCTGCCATAGCCAGCAGGGAAGCTGCTAATATATACACCTTGGAGATCGTGGCACCGGAAATCGAGACCAACGTGAATAACTACACTAGGTTCTTTGCTATTTCCAAGCGAAAAGCTGAGCCAGCCGAGAACAATAAGACCTCTCTTGTCTTTGCTGCTAAGCATGTGCCCGGCGCTCTATACAGGGTTTTGGGCCTCTTCGCCAATAGAAACATAAACTTAACAAAACTAGAGTCCAGGCCAAGCAAAGACAGGCCCTGGGAATATGTGTTTTATACTGATTTTGAAGGACACCTGGATAGCGAAGTCTACCAGGAGGCGATAAAAGAACTACAAGAGCAAGCCACTTTCGTCAA
>JADFUX010000052.1 GCA_015222255.1 Chloroflexota bacterium | reverse complement strand
GGGCCTTGGGCACAGGTTATCTCTAGAGAGTTGTGCCATGCAGTGCCAGCATCCAAGCGCTAGCAATATTGACCGTTGCACTAATATTCTGTACGGGGCCAGCATTGAGGGCAGCTTTGGCACCGCCCGGACTCGAATCGGTAGTCGCGTCGTAGCATGGGATGAAGGATTCCACCGTAGAATTGGTGAACACGCTGCTGGTAGGATCTATACCTATGTGGCCGTTGACATTGAGAGTATTACCAGCCCGAATCGCCCCTTGTAATACGGGGAAGCCCACGCCATAGTGAGGGTGGTAACGACCTTGTGCCCACGGAATGTTGCAAGGAGGCTCTAAGACAAAGCGCAACAGAAAGCAATTCTGAGTGTAGTGTGAGTTAAATACGAAACAAAGGAGCTGGGAAACATGGCGACCTTCCAACATGTGCTCGACGAACCGTGACGTATCAATGTCGACCCTGACGAGGCAAGGTTGTCGGGGTCAGCTTTATGATGACCTCATGGGCCAAGCTGAGGAAGACGCTGAAGACAAGCAAACTGGCCCCTCGAAGGTTGGGCCCCGCTAGCTGGCCCAACCGCGACTTAACAAGCCGCGTGGCTGGTTCCCCGTTTGGAGAAGTTGTGACATCTCGGCACCGACGCCTTAGCAAAGCGGCTGGAACAGACGAGAAGTGGAGACTCTCCTGTTCTTCACTCTCTCTGTTTCCTTTCCATCTTGCGCTTCGAAAGAGCCATCTCTAGGGCAGAACCCAACTCATTTTCCTCGAATGGCTTGCTGATATACCCGAATGGCTTGGTGTGGTGAGACAAAGACTCTGGGTTGTGACGTTATTGTACACAGTGGTAGAATTGGAGGTAAGTGCCTCGTACTGAGCGGCACCAAAGCTTGGGAACGAGAAGAATTATATAGTAGCTATGGCGACGGTTATCAAGATTAGTATAGAGGAGGAAAGGAAATGGCTGAAGAAGTAAAAAAGACTGCAACTTCAAAGAAATCAGTGGAGACTGCAAGGAAAGTATGGCCTTATGTGAAAGAGGACTATGCTATGGCACATGAGTGGAAAGCCGCAGGTAAGCCTATAGCCTGGACTTGTGCCATGCTGCCTAAGGAGCTGCTCCAGGCTATGGATGTCTATCCCCAAAATCCAGAGCACTATGGTGTTCTCACTGCCATGTTTCGTCGGGGAGGATCCAAGGATCCCAACGTGGTAAAGGAGGCAGTGAGGTTCTGCAAATTAGCTGAAGAGGAAGGCTTCGCTAGTTATAACTGTGGCTATGCTCGGGCAACCATAGGGCATGCGCTTACAGGAGACCTCAAAGATGCTCCTCTAGGGGGACTGGAACCACCTGACATGGTAATTACGACTAGCTGTGTTTGCGACCAGAGAGGAAAATGGCTGCGCTATCTGGCTCAGAAGTTCAATGTGCCTTTCTATCTGATTGATTTCCCAGAAAGGGGCAGTGACCTCGCTTATGATATGCCGGGACAGCGCAATGCTATCCTGCCGTACCATTCCAGCCTAAAAAGAGGAGTAACCGATATTTACTACTCACCCCCGGCAGACTACGAGATAGATTATGTCGAGTGTCAGTGGAGGGACCTGGCTAAATTCATTGAAGATGTCACTGGTCACAAATATGATCAGGATAGATTCAATGAGGTGATGGATTTAGCTTACAAGACAAATGAACTAAGGTTGGAGATACTGGAGTATCGCAAGGCTGTCCCGGCACCGATGACCTCCGCCGATGGGCTGAGCGTGATGTACCCTGGGACGTACACTTCAGGCACCCAGAGGGCTTACGATTTTTATGTTGAACTTCGTGATGAACTGAGACAAAAGGTGGAGGACAAGCTGGGAGTTATCCCTGATGAGAAGTTCCGAATGTTATGGTATGGATTGGGCCCCTGGTTTAACATGGCGCTGATGAATTACTTTGAGAATATCGGCGGCGTCTTCATCTATGAGCCAATTTATAACCTGGCGCCCTTCCCACCACGGACGCCTGAGAATCCCTTCAGGGAACTAGCCTTAAGGACTTTACAACAGTCCGGTGGGATGATGGGGCCCATGGGTTCATTGGGGCAAACTGTTTCTACTCTAGTTAATGCGGCCAGAGACTACAAGGCTGCCGGAATCGTGCTCTTTTATCTCATAACTTGCCGTCCTGTAGTGTACCCGGTAGTTGAAATTGGCAGGGTGCTGGAGGAGGAATTCGGCATACCTTCTACCACTCTGGAGTGTGACCTGGTAGATGAGAGGAGCTACAATGAGGCCCAGACTTTGACTCGATGGGATGCCTTCGCTGAGCAGATGCTCAAGAAGGGCCCTGTTGCTTATTAAGCAATCTCTCTCTGCGTGTCGCTTCAAATCTAATTAAGGAGGGATAAACCAATGGCAGTGGAATTCAAGAAATGGCTGGAAAACCGCCATGACGTGGTGAAGGAGTGGAAGGAGAAAAACAAGAAGGATGTTTTTGGCTGTCTTTGCTGTATCACCCCTGAGGAAATCATCTATGCTGCCGATGCACTACCCGTGAGGATAACGGGGAGCAGTGAGAAGTTAGAGATGGTAGATAGTCGAGCGCCCATTTATGCTTGTCCCTTCTTACGTAGCTGCCTGGATTTGGCGGGGAGAGGAATATACGATTACCTGGATGGTGTGGTGATTCCCAACGCCTGTGACTTCACTGCAAGGATGGACTATTGGTGGAGAAAGCTTGTTCCGCGAGCTAACCCTGCTCAGCAAGGAGTAGAGCTCTGCCCTTATGTGCTTTACATAAAACATCCGGAAAAAATCGGTGGAGAGATGTCTTTCAACTATCTCAGAGGCGAGTATCGCATCTTTAAGCAGCATCTGGAAAGACGGCGAGGGCACTTTAAGCCGATCAGCGATGATATGCTGAGCAACGCTATCTCAGTCTATAACGAGCATTATGGATTGATGGAGCAGCTAACACAACTGAGGAAGCGAGGCTTGGTATCAGGCTCGGAAGCCTTCGAAGCAGAGTTTGCCAGTCTACTTATGCCCAAGAACGAGCACAATGAGCTAATGAAACAGTATCTGGGCGAGGTGTCGCAAAGGGAGCCTAAGGATGGGGTGAGGGTCTATTTGCTTGGCGGGGGAGTGGATCAGATTAGCTATATGATATACAAGGTAATAGAGGAGTGTGGCGGCAATGTGGTTTATGAGGATGTGGGGGTAGGGAGAAGTTACTTCGGGAGAAAGATAGATACCAGTAAGCCACCACTGGATGCCATTATAGAGCATCGCCTCGATGTCCGTTGCCCTCACTGCATCACTGAGGATCGCTTCCCTGAAGACAGGTTCATCTTCGCCAGGGATAGAATAGAGGGAGCTAATGTCAAAGGAGTCATGTGGTT
The DNA here is from genome assembly GCA_015222255.1 of Chloroflexota bacterium. GTDB lineage: Bacteria > Chloroflexota > Dehalococcoidia > GIF9 > AB-539-J10 > JADFUX01. The sequence continues at coordinate 2,064 of JADFUX010000052.1, read as the reverse complement.
CGCGCCCCTTTACTGTGAGTGTCGTAATCTAGAGTATCCCTTTACCAGGGACAGATTGAAGGAGGTACTCAATATCCCCGCCTTATATCTCGAACATGACTATACCCTGGAGGGGATTGGGCAGCTAAAGCCCAGGATAGAGACCTTTATGGAGATGGTAAAAAGTTAGCCACATGCTTTTTGCCGGGATAGATGTAGGTGCACAGAGCGTAAAAGTAGCAGTCCTCAGTGATAATAAGCTCGTTTTCTCCAGCACTACGGTGACCGATGAGGAGGGAGGGGTTGCCGCCCGCCAGGCTTTGGACAAAGCGTTGGTGGCTTTGCGATTGCCACTCAACTCGTTAACCGCCGTTGTCTCCACTGGAATTGGCAAGGATGGCGTTGCGTTCGCCACAGGAAAACGCACGGAAGAAATCTGCCATTCCCGGGGAGCTTACTGGCTTTTCCCTTCAGCCAGGACGGTGCTCGATGTGGGAGCCGGTGGTTACCGAGCTATGAGACTTGATAATAGGGGTAAGCTTATCGATTTCGCCAATAATTCCAAATGTGCTGCCGGCACCGGTTCATTTCTTGACGCGGTTACTCGGGTGTTAGACACCCGGCTGGAAGAGATAGGCACAATGGCTGTTTCAGCAAAGAAGAGGGCTAGTGTCAGCAGTTACTGTGCCGTATTTGCTGAATCAGAGATCATAGGTAACATTCACAGAGGGGTACCCAAGGAATGCATTCTAGCTGGGGTGTGCTATTCCGTAGCAGAGAGGCTGGCAGAGGTGCTACATAGAGTGAAAATTGCTAAGGACATCGTTATGACTGGGGGTGTTGCCCAGAATATTGGCGTGGTTAAGGCTCTGGAGGAGATAGTTGGCTTGAAGGCGAAAGTGCCTCACGAGCCTCAGATTGTCGGGGCTCTGGGCGCTGCCTTGTTTGCCGAGGAGATGAGCAAATGATTACCGCTGGAGTTGACATAGGCTCAAGGACAGCCAAAGTGATCATTCTGAGGGAACGTGAAATGCTTTCTTCCAGTCTCATCTCTACTGGCCCGGAGAGCGCTGCCACAGCTAACTTAGCAATGGACATAGCTTTGAACGGCACAGGCATTACTCTTGATGACATTGAATATATCATAGCTACGGGCTACGGGAGGTACATTGCCCCCGTCGCCAATGAGAACGTGACTGAGATCTCCTGCCATGCCAAAGGGATAAACTGGCTCTTTCCCTCGGTGCGAACTATCCTTGACATGGGAGGGCAGGACTGCAAAGCTATCAGGATTGACCGTGAGGGAAATCACATTAAGTTTCTCATGAATGACAAGTGCGCTGCAGGCACGGGGAGGTTCTTGGACGTGATGGCTGACGCTCTAAGGGTTCCTCTGGATGACATAGGTAGGCTCTCGCTGCAGTCTAAGAGTGAAGCCAGCATCAGCTCCACCTGCACCGTATTCGCCCGCACTGAAGTGTTCTCTCTAGTGCGTAAAGGGGTGAGCAAAGAGGATATCCTCGCTGGGCTTCACACCGCAATAGCCAGTAGAGTATTCAGCCTGTTGCAGCGGGTGGGCATTGAGGCGGATTTTGCCATCTGTGGCGGGATTGCCAAGAACATTGGGGTGGTTCGCAAGGTCGAGGAGAGGGTTGGGCTCAAAGCTCTGATACCCCAAGAACCACAACTCAGTGGAGCACTAGGAGCAGCTCTCATTGCCGCTGAGAGATACACGGCTAAAGTGAGAAGTCTAGCTTCTCCCTAATCCGTGAGTCGGGTAACCGTCTCAGTTTCAGCACCACCCCTGAGATTGATTCGCTGCTTGCCACGCCTTCGGCTCGCAACGACAAGGACGGGACCTGTCGTGGGAAGACGATCGCATTGCGAAGAGCGGCAGCGACGCGGCGATCTCCTTGTGCCTAATTTCTGTGTAGCACAAAATCACCCGCGAGGTGAACGTTTTCAATGTACGCCCACGTACCAAGGAGAAGCAATTAGATTGAAGTTATGTTAATGTTCCACGGTTCTGTCACCATCCGAGTGTTGTGAGACAAAGTACCAAATTAACGCACTGCATCGTATAAT
>JADFUX010000051.1 GCA_015222255.1 Chloroflexota bacterium | reverse complement strand
TTCAACTATGTCGCCTGGTGGCTGTTCCGAGGTTAGGAGTGTCCGTGGGGGATCTAAGCTCTTTGGAGGCATCTATTCCTGGAGTTAGTGACGCTGTTATCCAGCTTGATATGCCCATAATTGGAATTAGCTCCTCGCAGATTCGGCGGCTTACAGCTGAGGGGTTGTCCGTCCGTTACCTGGTGCCGGATGAGGTAAGAGAGTACATTGCGGAGCAAAAGTTGTATGGCGGGCCGGCGCATGGCATCTAAGCGAAAGTACCTCAAATATCAAGATTTTTCACGCTCAAAGCGTGGGCTTGGATGAACTTTCGCCTGGGTAAAACCTCGCCCCCCATAAGCGTATGGAAAATTTGATCTGCTGCCATGGCGTCCTCTACTTCTACTTCAAGCAGAGTTCTTGTAGCAGGATTCATAGTTGTTTCCCATAATTGCTCAGGGCTCATCTCTCCTAGACCTTTATAGCGTTGAACCTCCACCTTGGTTCCTTCCAATTCCCTGAGCTTGCTTTCCTTTTCCTGTTCGGAGTAAATCCAGAACCTTTTCTTCCCTGCCTGAATTCGATAAAGGGGTGGTTGGGCGATGAAAAGGTGTCCGTGGCTAATCATTTCTACCAGATAGCGGTAGAAGAATGTAAGAAGCAGGGTACGAATGTGGGAACCATCAACGTCGGCGTCGGTCATAATGATTATCCGATGATAGCGCAATTTCGATAGGTCAGGTGACTCATAGCTATTTACCCTAAGCGCCGTAACTATAGCGCGTATTTCCTCATAGGCCATAATCTTGTCTTTGGGAGCCTTCTCGACGTTGAGTATCTTGCCGCGTAATGGGAGGATGGCCTGGAAGCGGCGATCCCGCCCCTGTTTAGCTGAGCCGCCAGCGGAGTCACCTTCAACCAAGTAAAGCTCGCACAAGCTGGGGTTCTTCTCTGCGCAGTCGGCCAGTTTGCCTGGCAATGTTGCTGCTTCAAAAGTGTTTTTCTTCAGGATTAGGTCACGAGCTTTGCGGGCTGCTTCTCTGGCTTTGGCGGTGGTTAGGCATTTCCCTATGATTACTCTTGCTTCTTCTGGGTGTTGTTCCAGGTAAAGGGACATACCATTAGCTACGGCGATTTCAACCTGGCTCTTCACTTCGGGATTGCCCAGCTTCGCTTTGGTTTGCCCCTCAAATTGAGGCTGAGTTAGTTTCACACTAATGGCGCAAGCTAGGCCTTCACGAACATCCTCGCCTGTCAGATTGGGGTCGGTATCCTTGATGAGTTTGCTATTTCGAGCATAGTCGTTAAGGGTCCGCGTTAATGCTGACCTGAAACCGGTGAGGTGACTGCCTCCATCGGCAGTATTGACGCAATTAGCAAAGCTGAAGGTGGACTCAGCAAAGCCACTATTGTACTGTAACGCCGCCTCGATTATGGTGGAGTTAACCATAGTTGATATGTATATAGGATAGCTGTAAAGCACTGTCTTGTTTCTATTTATGCGGCGTACAAAACTGGCTATTCCTCCCTCGAAATAGTAAGCTTTCTCTGTGTCACTCCTCTCGTCTTTGATAGTTATCTGCACTCCTCTGTTGAGATAGGCTAGTTCTCTTAACCTCTGACAAACGGCATCGAAATCGTAATGCAATTTGCCGAAGATTGCCTCGTCGGCGAGGAAAGTAGTGGAAGTGCCTGTGGGGTCGGTGTCTCCGATGATTTCTACAGGTCCTCTGGGAATTCCCCGCTGATATTCTTGACGATGGAGCTTTCCCTGGCGTGCAACGTCAACTTTCAGCCAGGATGACAGAGCGTTCACCACTGAAGCGCCTACGCCGTGCAAGCCGCTGGATATCGTGTAGATGAATCCACCAAACTTGGCTCCAGCATGTAAGCGGGTCATCACTGCTTCCAAGGCCGTGATATCCATTGTCGGGATCGTCTCTACAGGAATACCTCGCCCGTTGTCGGTAACAGTGATAGTATTGTCGCTATGGATTGTCACGTCGACTTGATCACAGAAGCCGGCCATGGCCTCGTCTATGCTGTTATAGACTATCTCATAGATGAGGTGGTGGAGGCCACGGTGGTCAGTGCTGCCAATGTACATGCCGGGCCGTAAGCGGACAGCTTCGATTTCATCGAGAATCTGAATATGTTCGGCAGTATACTCTGTGTTCAGTCCAGGGTTTAGCTCAGCTTGTGCCACAGTTAATCGGTCTCCTTGTAGTGTGGATTGCCTAGGAGGTGACGCAACTACAACTTACCATATATTATACCACATATTGATGGGCAAGGCAGGTAGCGTAGCTGCAACTCACCACACATTATACCACATATCGATGGGGAAGGCAGGTCACGTCAAGGTTTCTGTTGGAAGCTCAATTCCCGAGTCGAGATTCCGGAGGTTTGCCTTGTGGGTGATGACCTAAACGAGTGTATTCAGCTGCGCCTTCGGTATTTGGTTCACGAATTCAGGTGAGAGAGCTCTGAAAAAAGGTCAGGTCGCAAAGAAGACGCTCTGTTTCTACAGGCACTTAGCTCCGAGTTTCTTTACCGCGGAGGTCCAGCGTCTGCTTTGTCGCTGTTTCGTCCTTGCCGAAGATGCTACACCGAAGCCGTGGGTTCTTCGCATTCGGTTCTGTAACCTTGAGTTGCTTCGCCAGAGTCTAGTGCGCCAACTGGAACAATTGAGTACCACGAGGTAAATCACCTAGGCACGCAACGCTTAGATGGTATAATGGCTAGCCAAAGCTATGATCGAAGAACTGCTTGGTTGGGGCATTTCTCAGGAGGCGATAATCGTTATCATATCGGCTTTGCCTGTGGTGGAACTTCGACTAGCCTTGCCCATAGCTATAAACGTGTTTGATATGCCCTGGTATAAGGCTTACTGCCTGGCTGTCATCGGCAACATGCTGCCTGTGCCCATCCTGTTGCTTTTCTTAGACTCGTTGGCCAGGGTTGTTAGTCGTACAGAGACAGGTCGGAAGGCGGTCGACTGGGTCTTTGAGCGTACCAGGCGGCAGGGAAAGAGGATCGAAAGATATGAGAAAATCGGCTTGACGCTATTTGTAGCCGTCCCACTTCCCGTAACCGGCGCTTGGACTGGGTCAATCGGCGCCTTCCTGCTGGGCTTAAAATTCAGGTATGCTTTCCTATCTATCCTTGTAGGAGTCATCATTGCGGGTGCAATTGTCACCAGCTTGTGTCTGCTTGGTTGGGTCGGAGCAGTGATTGCCGGCGTTGGGCTTGGCACTCTAGCTGTTCTTGGCTGGTGGAGAAGATAGGTCAGGTTCGGGTAAGGTCCGCCTGTAGAATCTCTACCGACCGGCTATCATATTCAATCTAATGTGGAAGAACCAAACCTCGTTTGCTGTTGCGGCTTACATTGGGGGCTTTGCCCCAGGCTTTACCTGACCACACCGGCTGGATGTCCTGTCCTCAAGATACTCTGCCTAACCCTTGATATCCTATGAAGAAGAAATAGGCAAATTGGCATATAATGCGCAAGGAAGGTCATCCTCGTGAACTGGATGCGCTATACTGCCACGGGAATAGGCATTGCCTTCGGGGTACTGTTTGTGATCTTCGCCATCGGTGAGGGGCTTGGAGGCAACCCAAACCCTCAAGACTGCGTGCTGTTGCTATTGGGTCCGATCTCGATGATTGCTGGCACTGCTGTGGCCTGGAGGCATGAGCGGATTGGTGGCTGGTGGTTGATTGCGGGAGGCGTTATTACCGGGATACTCTTTACCATAAGGCTCATAGGTAGGCCGATGGATCTTCTAGGGACATTCCTGGTCTACCCGTTGCCGATGTTGGTGGCGGGAGTGTTATGGGTGCTCCATGAAGCAAAATTCGCCAAAGCGGCAGAGTAAGACCAGGTTCCGGTGCTCTACGCGGGGCTAGCAGGTGTATCGGCTGCCGGTTGGGTGAGCAGCATTCGTGGTGTAGCATCTACCGCTGCTGCGTGATGAAGAAAGGATTCATTACCTGCGCCGAATGTGAAGAATATCCCTGTGAAAGATACTCTAGAAGGGGTTGGGGAACAGCCCAACTAGGTGTGAAACATCGGATTGACAAGAAATGGGGAAGTTCTGTGAATGTAGCACTCTCAGGTCTTATCTTAATAGCTAACGTCTCTCCCGGCATCCTGCTGCTTGAAGGAGAACGCGACACACTTCGCTGAGGATTACAAGAAGTGTCCGGTTGATTGCAGATCTGGCTTAGCTGTATTTCTCTCGCTGCAGTAAGTTGAACGTGAGCAAGGCGGCAATGCTCTTAGCATCGCAGATCTCACCTGAAGCGATAAGCTGGGGTATCTGGGCGCGAGGGACTCGCACTAGCTCAATGTCGTCAGTGTCCTCAGCAACAAGGCGACTGAGCACGAGGTTGCTGGCTAGATAGCAATGCAAGTATTCAGTGCCGTAGCCTGGGATGGTATAAAAGCCGCCGAGGTCGTCTATTTTCTGGGGCAAATAGCCGATTTCCTCCTGCAATTCGCGGCGGGCGCAGTCGACGGGGTCCTCACCAGGCTCAATGCCACCGGCGGGTATTTCGAGTAGGAACTTCCCTACCGGGTGACGAAACTGGCGAACCAAAAGTACGTTGTCTTGATCATCAATGGCCACTACAGCTACACAATCACTATGTTCCACAATTTCCCTGGTAGTTCTTCTACCACCAGGCTTCTCCACGTGGTCCACGCGCAAATTTACCGCACGACCATGGCAAATCTCTTGGCTAGATAGAAGTCTCTCCGGACGCAAGATCAGCTCCTAAAGGTGGCAAATTAGGGCCACCTCGTCGCAATTAGGAAACTTGGGGCAGCGATAACACTCCGCCCACACTTTATGGGGCAATTCCATTTTATCAATCAAACGAAAGCCATGCTTCTCGAAGAAAGCTGGTCTACGAGTGAGGCAAAAAACACTGGGGATGCCCAACTCCCTAGCTTCATTGAGACAAGCCTGAACAAGCGAAGAACCAATTCCTTGATTCTGGCTCTTTTCACCCACAGCCAAGGATCTGATTTCAGCCAAATCAAGCCAGCTGACGTGCAGAGCGGTGCAAGCGATGACTTTGTCCCCGTCCCTAGCTACAAAGAAATCTCTAATATCTTCATATATCTCGCTTAAGGCACGGGGCAGCATCTCGCCTTGACCAGCGAACCAGTTAATTAGCTGCTGCATTAAGGCGGCATCCTTTACCTTTGCCCTGTCAACTTTTATGCCAACCACCATATTACGCTTTCCCTCTCAATTTCTGCCACAGTGAGCCGTAGAAATAAGTCGGCTGGTTGAGCCTCAAGAAGCGCGCCAAATAGGGGCTGAGTTTTACGTCAACATCTTGTTTGTTGGATAAGGGCAACTCCGCCTGCCCATCGATGCTAAGGATAGCCTTATCATCATTGACGAGCCTTAAACTGACTGTGCTTTTTGGAGGTAAGACCAGGGGATGACTTAAGCCGAGGTGGCAGGATATTGGCTGGAGGATAAATTCTTTGGATTGAGGGTTAAGAATCGGCCCTCCAGATGCCAGCGAATAGGCGGTGCTGCCTGTAGCTGTGGCAACAATAACGCCGTCAGCCCGATAGGTAGTCAGTACCTCGCCATCAATCCTTACCTCTAAGTTAACCAAGCGAACAGCGGTACTTCGCACTACCACGTCGTTCAAGGCATGGAAGCTTCTTTCCTGAAGCTCAGCTTGAAGCATGGCTCTCTCCTCGATCCAACCTCCGCTATCAAGCAACCGGGGCAATTGCGATAGAGCCTCGTCAGCCTTTAAATCGGTGATGAATCCCAGTCGCCCCAGGTTTATCCCCAAGATGGGCACGGCTAACGGAGTTATGATCCGTACAACATGGAGGATAGTGCCATCACCGCCAATGCTGAGGATCAAATCTGAGCCAGCCACTTGAGCTTTAGCCTTGTCCTCATCCCAAGCTGAGCATTGCCATGAGTTGACCCCTTGAGCAGATAACCAATCTCCCAGCTTCCCAGCTAGATCGCGCGCTTCTTCCAACCCTGGATGATACAAGATGCCAAATCGTTTCACAGGCAAGGCAAGTCTAGCATCGCTGGCTTTCCAGCGTCAAGGAAGAACAGCTGGGCATACTACTTGGGTTGGAAATCAAGAACATCAATCGACCGTAGCTACACCGGTTAGCCAACCCGATGACTAATAAGAAGCTGGGCATATCTATAGCGCGGCCATAATTTGAGTGGAATCACTGCAGAAGTCATGAGCAAAAGCGGAGGCTTGGCCCTGCGCGTGGAAGCTTTACCCTTTGGGCATGTCCCTGGGACGTTTGGGAGATTTGATTTGTGTGAAGTCCATGCTTTATGCTGATAGACAAGACGTGAAAGAGGTAATCCTTGGCATAGGAAACACATTGAATGGGGACGATGGAATTGGCAGTTACGTTGCAGAAAGAATCAGTGAACAGCTCCGAGACGCTGAAGAGGAGCAGGTACAAGCCAAACCCATGGGAATTGGAAAGGTTGTTGCCATAGATTGTGGCACGACTCCGGAGAATTTCACCTCAATCATTAGAAAACGTAAGCCTGATAGACTGATATTAGTGGACGCGGCTGACATGGGCTTAGAACCGGGGTCATATAGAACTATCCCACCAGAGAAGATAGGCGTTATGCATGTATCAACACACAACATACCACTGTCTGTTCTTATCTCTTACGTAAGCGAGTTCTGTAAGGAGGTGGTGCTTATAGGAATCCAACCCCATAGGATGGATTTCGGCACGGCATTATCCCGCGTTGTCAAGAATGGGGGAGATCACGTTGCCGATCTGATAATAGAGAAACGGTTGACTGAGATAAAGCCTCTGGAACCATGAGCATTTGAGACTGAAATTCAGAGGCAGAGAGCTTGCGGATTACTTCGCTATTGTAATATCAGATCATCGGCATATTTATCATAGGTGGAAAGGAGGAACTCATCGGTCATAGCAAGCGCATCGACTGGGCATATCTCAACGCACTGAGCACAGAAGCAGCATCTGGATATGAATATCTTGACCTTCTTCTCCTCGGGAATGAACTCTATCGCTCTGGTGGGGCAGATTTTGACGCACAACTTGCACCCACTACATTTCTCTCTGTCATAGGCGATTTTTCCCCGAAACTGGGGCGGTACCGGTATTGGTGGTATCAACTTTAATTCGCCTTTTGTAACCTTGTCCAGGAATTGAATGATTGATGCCGGAGCATATTTTGCCGGGAACTTGTTTGTAGCCGGCTTCAGAAAGAGCTGCTTTAGTATTATCCCAACTATTCCCATATCTTCAACCTCACACTCTCAAGTCCAGCCCTAGCAATATCAACCCCACAAGACTTATGAGTGTCATTGCTATCAAGTAGACATAGCTTGCCTGACTGATCTTAAACCGCGCCATGGCAGTGCGTACTAGTATCACGCTAACAAACATTATCACGAAGACTTTCAGGAGGAAAAACAGGCCATCAACTATAGCTGCGGGGATAGCAGCGCTAATTCCAATCACAGGAGAGAGGTTGTATGGGAAGAATAGAGCGACTATTAGAGATACCATCACAAAAGCTTTCATCGCATCTGAGAGGTAGAACAAAGCTAGATTTCTGCCGGAATATTCCACCAATATTCCTCCGGCAATCTCCGTTTCAGCTTCGGCTATGTCAAAAGGCACCTTAGAGACTTCTCCGGGCGTAACCGTCAGCAAAGCAAAGAGCAGAACCAGTGCCCCGACTACTCCTAGTGGGCCCACCAAGTTCCATACAGGATATGCAGCAACCGTGGATAACATGAAGGGATCAGCATCAGTCATGGGAACGATGCGCCAAGCAATGGCGACTATCACTAACGCCAGGGTGAACTCGTAGCTCATCATGATAACCATTTCACGCTGTGCACCCACAGTGGCATACGGTGAACTCGACGCGAACCCACCTGCCACAAATGCTAGAGATGGTACGACCAACAGGTATAGTATTAGTATGGCGTCGCCATAGCCATCCAGAAGTGCGTTCTGCCCGAACAGGGGTATATAAAGAAGCAGCACGATTGTCACCACTAGGCAGACAATCGGGGCAGCATTGAAGAGCCAAGAAACGGCACCATCAGGTACAATAGTCTCCTTGATAAGTAGCTTACGGAGATCACGGAAAGGCTGGATTATTGGAGGGCCTATTCTACCCTGCATATGAGCAACCAGTTTGCGATCTACACCCCGGAATAACAAAGCAAAGACTGCCCCGAGCACGGCAACTACGATCGAGCCGGCGATTATGACCAGAATGCTCAACCAGGCGCTATCACCTAGTAGATTCATCACGCTTCAAGTTCCTTGTTTTCTGAACGGAGAGCTTGTGCAATTCCTCGCCGGTAAGCAAAGACTTCTTATTCGCTTTGAGGTCGACGACAATCGCTCTGTTGGTGCATGACATGCAGGGGTCAATAGAGGCAAAGGCAATGGGTACATCGGCAATCTGCCCGCCCTTTAGCATTATCGGTACCGCCATCAGGTTCGTGTATGTGGGCGCCCTTATCTTCCAGTTGGACAAGGTCTCCCTCCCCGCTTCCAGACGAACATAGTGTATAACTTCACCTCTAGGTGCTTCGGCTCGCCCCACGCCTTCACCTTCCGCTTTGGTCAGTGTGTTCAGCAGCTTTGCTGTCTTCCCCTCAGCAACTATGGGGCCGGGTGGCATTTCATTTAGACACTGCTCGATGATTTCGATCGACTGCTTAACCTCCAGTAACCGAACGATGATTCTGTCGTACACATCGCCGACTACAGTCCCGGTGAGCATGTCTGGGGTAATCGCTTTCACATCTAAATCGGCATAGGCGCTATAGGGCTGGTCTTGTCTTACGTCCTTGGGTACGCCGCTCGCTCTACCAGTTGGTCCGACTGTAAGCAGTTTCAAAGCGTCCTCGGTTTTCAGGATACCTACATTCCTTGTACGCATCCTGATCGTCCAATCGTCCAAAAACACGGTTTTCAACTGGTTGAATATGCTCTTGTAGTAGTCCAGAGATTGTCTAACCCTGGGGAATTGTTCTTCGGTGATATCTCTTCTCACCCCGCCAATCTGGAACATGGCCTTCGTGACGCGGTTTCCCGTGACATATTCCATCAAATCCATTATTTCTTCTCTTACACGCCACACAAGGTAAAACACGGTGTCGAAGCCAATCTCGTGAGCCGCAACGCCTGCCCATAAGAGATGAGAGTGTATTCGCTCCATTTCCGCCACAATCACCCTTATATATTCTGCGCGTTCGGGGGGAGTGATTCCAGCAGCCTGCTCGACGGCCATGATATATGCGAAGGGATGACATATATTGCAGATGCCACATACCCGTTCAGACAGATATATGTTCTGGATGGGGTTATTTCTATTCATACCAAGCCATTCCATGCCTCGGTGGACCTGCCCCACAATTACGTCTACATCCACAATCTCCTCACCATCAACCTCAAGGTCTAGCCGAATCGGCTCCTTCAGCGCGGGATGAATGGGCCCTACAGGTATAGTGTATCTTGTCTTTGTCTCATCCATTGCCATATTCCTTCTGCCTCCCTGGCAGGACTCTAAGCAGGTCCTGCGGTCCCGTCTCATCTGTTCTCCAGGGGTAAACACCGTCCGGAAAATCGTCAGGCAAGAACAAACGTCTCTTATCTGGGATACCGATTACTTCCACCCCCATCATCTCCTGAATCTCACGTTCGGTGAATAACGCACCGGGTATGATATCTGTAATTGTTGGTATCCTCAGGTCATTCTTGGCCAAGGTGACGCGTAACCCCAACGATAACTCTTGAAGGTGGTGCCCGTAATATATTGTGAAGTGATATATTAACTCAACATCATCGCCAAGATCAGCGCATGAGATTATAGCCAAATGGGGATATTCCTGGAGTGTGCCAATATGTTCTACTGCGTTTCTAAATGCCTCTCTCTTGACATGTATCCAGATTGTTCTGAAGAGATTCCTTTTGACTGCCACTTCTCTTTCATAGATCCTTGAATCGATTAAGCTATCTCCCAGAGCAGTCTTAAAGCTGTCAACTATTGCTTTCGGACTCAGCATTTCCACTTATATTGCCCCCTGCTTCTCAGCTTGCTCCAGCTTTACCCATGCCTTGGCCACTCCCTCTATAATGGCTTCAGGTCTGGGAGGACACCCGGGAACATAAACATCCACTGGTATAATCTGGTCTACCGGTCCCACCAAATTGTAGGATTCATGGAATACACCCCCTTCTATGCCGCAGCTACCGACTACGATGACCATCTTGGGGTCAGGTACCTGTTCATATACACGCTTGACCCTGGAAGCCATTTGCCTGGTTACTGGACCCGTCACCAGCAACACATCAGCATGGCGCGGTGAACCCACAAGCATGATCCCAAAGCGCTCAACATCATACCTGGGCGTTAGTATGGCCAGGATCTCAATATCGCATCCGTTGCACGATCCGGTATTCATATGGTAGGCCCACAGCGCTCTTCTAAATGAACTAAGGCTCATATGTCTCCTTTCATAACAGTCCTACAACGAAAAGTATCACTGCTGTTAGAGCAATAAGAGCCACAAACCAGATAACATAATCATTTACTATTCCTGTGTGTGCTCTCATGTTTTCCTTGTAGTATCCTTTGAGGGTCTCAAAAAACCCCCAGTATATGTTGTGGGCTTTTACATGTCTTTCCTCTGCTTCAGGAGGTGCTTCACCACTTAGGAAGATCTCCGTTTGAGCAGTCCCTTTCTTGTATTTCTTCTGCCCCCGACTCCTGAAATAGTAGGCCAAAGCCAACGCAATTATGAACACAAAGATCCAAATAAGAGGATTCCAATAAGGAAGACCTAGCATTTACGATTCTCCTGCAAGTCCGCTGATGTGTCCTGCCCTGCTATCCTATGACAATGAATATCAAGCCAAGCACGGCTATACCAGTTACGATGCCCCAATAGGTGGTAGTAACTTGAGATATCTTTAGCCTAGCTACTGCTACTCTAGGTAGGGTTACTGTTAGTATCACAACCAGGAATAACTTTAGCAAAAAGAACAGGAAATTCACAATGTGGCCAGCAGGGCCACTTATACCAATAAGTGGCGAGAGATCATACGGAAAGAATAAGGCGATCATCAGGGTGCCCACTGCGATTGTCTTTACGGCATCAGCGAGGTAGAAAAGACCGAAATTCCGGCCTGAATACTCAGTTGCCACACCTTCGGCAATTTCGGGGCCAGCCTCACAAACGTCAAAAGGCACCGTGGCTAATTGACCTGGAGTAACTATAACTAAGGAGAAAAGGAGTAAGAGCAGGCCTATTATGCCCAAAGGGCCCACGCTACCCCAGAGCGGATGTGAGTATATAAAAGCGAGGCCAAAAACGCTTTCGCCTGGGTAAAGTGCGTTTAGCTTCCAAGCGATTGCGATTGCAACCACAGCCAAGGGAAACTCGTATGACATCATGGTTATCATCTTTCGTTGCCCTCCAACTGTGGCAAAGGGAGAAGAAGAAGCAAATCCTCCAACAATCATAACCAAGGCGGGAATGATGAGCAGATATACCAGCAAGATAAGGTCTCCATATCCAGAGAGTATGGGAGTGAAGGGCAGGCCCCCGAAGGGCAGGTAGAGAAGGACGGTAATCATGGAAGCAAGACATATGATTGGCGCGGCATTGTAAAGCCAAGTCAGGGCTCTCTCAGGCTGAACTGTATCTTTAATCATGAACTTGCTTACATCTAAGAAGGGCTGTATTACCGGTGGACCTGTCCTGCTTTGCATATGAGCAGCGATTTTCCTATCAAAGCCTTTGTATAACAGACCGCAGAAAATGCCAAAAAAACTAAGCCCTATAGTTCCTACGACTGCTCCTAAAATGGCTCCAGAGGTAATGATCATCCTGCTCCTTCTTCTTTGGGCACGGGATTCCTAATCACTGCGGAAGGATCGGGGGTGGCAAGAAAGACGTTTTTCGTCATCGTCAAACATTTTCTGGGGCATATGTCCTGACAAAGGGCACAAAAACAACACTTTCTGAGGTCGATTCGAGGATAAGTCTTGGGATATTTCTGCTTATACTCTTCAGGCATCTCCACCATTTCTATAGCGTTGTTGGGGCATATCTCAGCGCAAAGATTACAACTTACACATCTATCAATATCGAGCTCATGTTCTCCCCGATAGCCCTCAGGGATTTCAATAGCATCGTAGGGAAATTTGACCGTCATTGGCCTCGAGAATAAATTCTCAAATAGTACTACGATTGTTTGCACCATGCCCATTGTACGTCACCTATCCATGTCCGCGGGGCAAATATTTAGACTCCAGTAGATGGCCGGTATATCCGCTATTTCACAACCTACCAGCAAGTGCTCGAGGACGGGTATCATATGTAGAAAATCAGGACCTCTTACTTTAACCCTGTACGGTTCTCCTCCCCCGGTAGCCCTCATGTAAATGCCTGCTTCGCCTCTGGCAATTTCATTACGCACATACACCTCACCCTCAGGAATCTT
>JADFUX010000050.1 GCA_015222255.1 Chloroflexota bacterium | reverse complement strand
GCTCCTCTTGTTCAGAGTAAAGGACACCGATAAAGGCCAGATTGCGGTATTCCCCACCATAGTCTAAACCATAGCCAACCACAAACTCATCAGGGATTTGGAAGCCAATATAGTCAAGAGGGATATCTATCAGGCGGCGGGCTCGCTTGTCCAGCAGGGTACAGACACGGAGACTGGCTGGATTGTGAGCTGACAGATGGGTGAGAATGTAATTTAGCGTCATACCAGTATCGACAATATCCTCAACCATAAGCACGTTTTTCCCAGTTATGCTGGCATCAAGGTCTTTAGTTATCCTAACTGCCTGACCATCACCACCATAATAGGAGACCGCCATGAAGTCGAGAGTAATAGGCAAAGAAATGTGTTGCATCAGGTCAGCCATAAAGCAGACGACGCCCTTCAAGACGCCTATCAGGACGACCTGCTGACCAGCATAATCACGAGAGATACGTTTAGCTAGTGTCCTTACCCTGCGCTGTATTTGAGCGTGGCTATATAGGACGCGCCTGATCCCCTTAACCTTAGCCTCGCCTAAAGGTCCATAGCCGTACTTAGCTACCAGCCGAACGTAATCACGTTTGTTAAGAAGCCTAATATTGATCTCGGGATAGAGCTCTTTAAGCTGCCGCACTTTGCGGTTCTTGTCCCTCGCTAGGCTTTGTTTCAGCGTAGTGAGCTCAACATAAAGGTCTATCTCGGGTAAGTAGAAATCGGGGGTAAACATCTCGGCTACTGTACCGTTTTGCCACCGAAGAGGGAAAGAACGAGGTTCATAAAGCCATTCGACTCGGTAGAAATCCAGGAGTTTGGCAAACTCTTCCTCGCTGGGATGGGCAAACTGCGTTGGTCTTAGCGATGCAGTGGGCAATTGAGCTACTTGAGCTAACGTTGCTCGCCCCTTGCTTGTCTTGTAATCCTTTTGTAGAACTCGATCAAGCTCTTCCTTTTCCATGAGAACTGCGCTTATATTGGCAATGCTGAGAAGGAAATTCTTCTCAGACTCCGAGAATTGACGAGGTTCGTGAGTGTAAAGCCTAATCTCTCCAATAACTTCTTCTTTCCTGTCAAATAGAGGAACTCCGAGTATGGAAGATATTTTCTGTGCCTCTGCCACTTGAGGATGTTGAACTCTCTCGTCCTTGGTGGCATCAGGAATAAGTACGACCTTGCCATTGAGAATCTCGGGCAGACTCTTACGAGCACTAAGCGGCCCCTTTTTGAGATAAAGGTCGCTTAAGCCGTGGCTACCTAATGTGGTTAAGTATTCCTTCTTGGCGTCAAGAAGCAGAACACGACAACCATCTGCTCGCACTGCTTTGGCAGTGCTTTTGGCTACGAAATTGAAAACCTTCCGTAAACTAGAAGCTGAATTAGCCACTTTGGCTATTTGTCTGAGAGCTAAATAGTAATTGCCTCCTGAGCTACCCATTTCATCTCCCCTCTATCCACATTTGGTGAAGCCGCAACTAGGACAAATTGCACAGCCTTCCTGATGAATCAAGATACTGCCACAATCGGGACATTGCCCCGCCCAGTTGTTAGCGACCTCCTTGAAAGTGCTGTTCTCCTCATCCTTAACGTATTTTTGCAATACACTAGCAATGGCATCGGCACAGGAGAGAACAGCACGCCCTCGCTCCCAGGCGATGGAAGGACAACGAATACCACGCAAGTGCTTTGCAATTGAGCTTAAGTCTACTCCAGACCTAAGGGACAGTGAGCCAAGTCGGCTAATAGCTTCAAGCTGCGCGGCAGCACAGCCCCCGGCTTTGCCCAAGGTGGAGAATACCTCACATATTCCATGTTCATCAAAATTTATAGTCACATAGATATATCCGCATCCAGTGCTCACCCTCTCGGTTATGCCCCTGGTGACCTTAGGTCTTTCTCTGGGAACTAGTCTGCCTTCAGTTGTTTCTGTTGCCTCACCTATGGTCAAGACTTGACTTTCCCGACTTCTATCTCGGTAGATGGTTATTCCCTTCAACCCCTCCTCATAAGCCATCACATATACCTTGGCTATGTCATCGGGAGTTGCTTCGCGGGGGAAGTTTACGGTCTTAGAGACAGCACTATCAGTAGACTTCTGGAAAGCCGCCTGCATCTTCACGTGCCATTCTGGAGATATGTCATGGGCAGTCACAAAAAGCCTTTTCACCTCCTCGGGAACACCTTCTATGTCTCTTAACCTTTCTCCTTCGGCGAGTTGTTGCATTAGTTCATGGGAATAGAATCCCCTCTCTTTAGCTACCTCTTCGAAGTAAGGATTCACCTCTAAGAACTCTTCACCTTCCAATATGTGGCGCACATAGCTTAAGGCGAAGACGGGCTCAATGCCACTAGAACAATTAGCAATTATGCTTAGGCTACCTGTAGGAGCAATGGTAGTTCGAGAGGCATTTCGAAACCGAGCACCATCAGGCACATCATAGATGCTTCCCCCAAAGGCGGGGAAAACACCCCGCTCCTCAGCTAACTCTATTGAGGCTTTATTTGCCTCTCTGGATATGGACTGCATGAGTTCTTCAGCCATGTCAAGCGCTCGTTGGCTGTCGTAAGGAATGCCGAGTTGAATCAACATGTCAGCGAAGCCCATCAGCCCTAAACCTATTTTCCTGGTAGCCTTTGTTCTCTCTGATATTTGAGGCAAGGGAAAACGATTGGCATCGACAACATCGTCGAGAAAACGGACTGCCAACCTCACCGTCTCAGACAGCTTACCATAATCAACTTGCGTCCGCTTATTTTTGCGAATCACCATTTTGGACAGATTTATGGAGCCTAAGTTGCAAGATTCGAAAGGAAGCAAAGGTTGTTCACCACAAGGATTGGTGCTTTCTATCTTACCCAACTGAGGTGTGGGATTATGCCTGTTTATTTCATCTATGAAAACAATGCCAGGATCGCCTGTCCGCCAAGCCATATCAACTATCTTGTCAAACACCTCTTTGGCATTGAGCTTGCCCACTGTCTCCCCGGTCCGTGGATTCACCAGATCATAGTCAGCCCCCTTCTTCACTGCCTCTAGGAAATCGTCGGTAACAGCCACCGATAGGTTGAAATTGGTGAGAGCCTCCGGGTCTTCTTTGGCGGTGATGAACCTCAAGATATCAGGGTGGTTGACATTGAGTATGGCCATATTAGCTCCGCGTCGCATGCCGCCTTGCTTTATGACGTCAGTGGTGGTATCAAAGGTTCTCATGAAGGAAACAGGGCCACTAGCGATGCCACCAGTCGACCCCACTCTGTCTTTTTCCGGCCTGAGTCGAGAGAAGGAGAAACCGGTGCCTCCGCCACTTTTATGAATTAGAGCAGTGTATTTAACAGCATCAAAAATGGATTCCATAGAATCGTCGATGGGGATAACAAAACAGGCTGACAACTGCCCTAGTTCTCGGCCAGCATTCATCAATGTGGGCGAATTAGGTAGGAATTCCAGATTTGCCATTGATCGGTAAAAACTCTCTTCCCAAAAGGAGATATCTGCCTTAAGATCATAGATGAGCTCAGCAGATGCGATGTGTCTAGCCACACGCCGAAATAGCTCCCGAGGAGCCTCAATGACTTTGTCGGTTCCATCCTTTATCAAGTATCTTTTCTCCAAAACCCTTAAGGCATTTTGGCTCAGTTCAATCCCGGAGACCACCTGGACATTTGCTTGGGGAGAGAAAAACTCATCAGCAGTTAAGGCCTCTTTCACCATCGCTTCAACTTGGGAGGGGGACACAAGATACTTGGCTCGGGGTGAAACAAATTCTTCCATGCCGGGCAGGGGCTGAGCTAGCTCCAAGCGTTCGCCTACTTGTTCTGTGAGTTTTTCCAACAATTTCCTATCAGTTATGCCGATTGATTCAGCAGCAGCAAAAACGGCCCGAGCCACGTCGTTTCGGTTGATGACTCTAGTCTTCTTGCCAGTGTTAGCCACTTTCACTTCCTACCCCGTTGAACCAAGTGGTTAACCACTTCCGGAGGCAGCAGCGGGAGCTGATTAGCTGGCGTTACTGAAGATCCTCCTTGCGCCAGGATATCCACCGCCTGCTTCAGAGCACCGATGTCAGCGAACTCACGGTAGACGCTGGCAAAACGGATATAAGCTATATGGTCTAGCTTTTTCAACCTTTCCATGACCAGATCACCAATAAGAGAACTGGGAAACTCGGTTTTGCCCGTCTGGTAGAGCTCAGCTTCAACGTCATCTAGAAGCTTGTCGATAGCACCGGTAAGTAAAGGGCGTTTCTCGCAAGATTTGCGGATGCCGGAGGAGAGCTTGTCTCGGGTAAACGCCTCACGGCGGCCATCTTTCTTGAGTACAAAGATATTATGGGGCTGCACTCGCTCATAAGTGGTGAAACGAGCGCTACAAGCAAGACATTGCCTCCGACGCCTTACCCCTTCACCCAAAGACCGAGAGTCTATCACCCTAGATTCCAAACCACTACAGCAAGGGCACTTCATACCGCTTTCCCAGAAATTGTGCCAGTAGCATATTTTACCACTATATATATAGTGCAGCAAAGTGCGAGTTTCCGTTATCAAAAGAAGGGGCGGCTGTAGCCGCCCCTTCTTTTAGTGAAGCTTGAGGTTTACTGCTGTGAAATTCTCAATGGATTCAGGGTGACCGCTGCATCAGTGTGGGAAGGAATTCCTGCAGCAGGGGCAGGAAAACGCTGTGCGCGACGCAAGAAAGAGGGAACGTCCAGTGTATTGCCACCCCCTCTTAGCAGGCGACGGAGCTCCTCTGCGCTGGGTGTCCCTTTACCATACTGAGTGGTGAAGCCGGTAGCGATAACTGTGATCCTGATTTCACTGTCCATCTTGGTGTCAAAAACCACACCGAAGATGATATTGGCCTTGGGGTCAACCGCTTGGCCAATGACTTGAGCTGCTTCATTACACTCAAATAGTGTGAGACTCGATCCACCAGTCATGTTGAATAAGACCCCCCTGGCTCCCTGTATGGACACGTCGAGCAGGGGGCTGGCCAGAGCAGCTTTTGCAGCTTCAGCAGCTCGATTCTGACCGCTGGCTCTCCCCACAGACATCCAGGCCGGGCCAGCATTCCTCATCACCGATTTGATGTCAGCGAAGTCAAGATTAATCAGTCCAGGAACGGTAACAACCTCGGAGATAGCCTGTACCCCGAGAAGAAGGGCATCATCAGCCAATTTGAAAGCATTGTCAACAGTCGTCTTGGCATCACAGAGTTGCAACAGGCGATCGTTAGGTATGACAATTAGTGTGTCCACCTTGCTGCTCAAGTTGAGTATGCCTTCTTCAGCCACTTCAGATCGGTGCCCACCTTCGAAAGTGAAAGGCTTGGTTACCACACCAATGGTGAGTGCGCCCGATTCTTTGGCTATTTCAGCTATAACGGGGATGCCACCGGTGCCTGTGCCCCCGCCCATACCGGCGCTAACAAACACCATATCAGCACCTTCAATCAGTTCATCAATTATCTGACGGCTTTCCTCCGCTGCCTTAAGACCAAACCTGTGGTCACCACCAACTCCTAGACCTCGGGTCATTTTCTCACCCAATTGAACTCGAGTTGGTGCCTCAACAAATGCCAAAGCCTGGGCATCCGTATTCATAGCTATGAAGTCGATACCTTTTATTCCCTCACGGATCATGCGGTTGATAGCATTGCAGCCGCCCCCACCAATTCCTATGGCCTTGATTCTTGCCGGTGTAGGGGTAAAAGTGGTTTTCGCCATTTCAAATACCTCCTTTCCCAAAGTTTGTTAACCATGAAACAGCCTTCTAACGAAGCTCACGAAACCACCCAAAATGCCTGCCTTTCTTGCCTGCCACATTGACCCCTCTTTATTCCTCGCCTGCCATAGGATCAGTCCTACAGTGGTGGCGTAAGCTGAGTCACGAAGGACATCAGTAATGCCGTAAAGGCTTGTGTCGAAGGGCTGACCTTTGCGCACTGGAATTTTCAATACTGACCTTCCTAGTTCATCAAGCCCAGCCAAGTTGGCCGTGCCACCGGTAAGGACCATGCCACAGGGTGCCAAGGACCGATAATCAGTGGTGGGCATCTCCAGGAGTATGAGCTCGAACAGCTCCTCCATTCTGGAGCGGATAATATCGCATAGATCTCGATATGAAGCGCTATGACCATTTTCTACGCCCACGTCAGGTGCTTTGTCAATATTCACCTGTGACGACACATTGCCATAGCTTTTCTTCATCTTCTCGGCTACACTGAACGGCAAGCCTAGCCCAATGGAGATATCACTGGTCACCTGGTAGCCGGCTACCGGGATGATCGAGGTATGGTAAATATTACCATCCCTAAATACGGCTATGTCTGTGGTGCCGCCGCCAACATCAGCCATAATGACTCCTACTTCCCTTTCCTCCGCGGTCAACGCTGCCTCTCCACTCGCCAAGGGCTCTAGAATTAAGTCTTCGACGTCAACACCAACAGCTCGAACGCACTTAACAAGATTCTGCACTGAGGATACTGAAGCAGTAATAATGTGAGTCTCCACATCTAGCCTAGTGCCATGCATGCCTACTGGTTGTGTTACCCTTTCTTGACCATCTAAGGTATAGTAGCGGGGAATAGCATGAAGCACCTTCTTTCCTTGAGGAAGCGAGATGACTTGAGCCGCGGACAATACTCTCTTGAGATCTTTAGGACGAACTAGCCTGTCGTCACGCGGGATAGCCACTACTCCTCGATTATTAAGGCTACTTACATGCCTGCCGGTAACCCCGACGCAGGCAGACTCTAGGCGTACACCGCTGATTCTCTGTGCTTCCTTTATGGAGTCAGCAATGGATGCTTTAGCTTCATCCATGTTGACCACGACTCCTTTGTGCAGACCATGGCTAGGAACAACTCCCACTCCGAGGACTTCGATATCGTTTTCTGATTTCACACTAGCTACAATGGTAGCTATTTTGGTTGTGCCTACATCGATAGCTGAAACAATTTTCTTTGCCATTTTCACCTCCTTGTCAAAAATTGTTTGCTCACTTCAGGCGCTCAGCTATTCTCATTCTGGCGCTGCGACTGCGAGGGTTAGATTCTATCTCCGGTAAAGTAGGTTTGATGACTTTCCTCGATATAAGCTTTAACGTAGGCACATGCCCGCAGCGGCATATCACAGTTCCTGGCGGACATATGCAACTACTAGCTTCGCGTCGCATGAATTCCTTTACGATACGGTCTTCAATAGAGTGATAGCTTAAGATCACTAATCTGCCTCGGAAGCGAAGAAGGTTAATGGTTTGTTCGAGAGCCAGTTTCAAGTTCTCCAACTCCCCATTGACAGCAATGCGAAGTGCCATAAAGGTTCTTGTGGCTGGGTGGATTCTGCTATGCTTGCTGGCAAGAACCTGCTCTACCACTTGGGCAAGCGCCAAGGTGGTAGTAATCGGACGACGTTGCACGATGTGCCGGGCTATTCGCCTGCTGTGACGCTCCTCACTATTCTCCCTGATAATACGGGCTAACTCCTGCTCCGGAAATGAGTTGACGATATCAGCGGCAGTTAACCCGTGGCTGGGGTCGAACCTCATGTCTAGGGGAGCATCACGCTGAAAGCTGAAGCCGCGTTGGGCTGTATCCAGTTGCAGTGAGGAAACACCAAGGTCGAAAAGAATGCCGTCAACTGAATACAAATTGTATTTGTTACAAATAGCCTCAAGGTTAGCGAAATTGTCATTTACCAAAGTCACTGCTTCACTATAATGAGCAAGCTTAGACTTGGCTATTTGAACAACCTCGGGGTCAGCGTCAATACCTAGAAGCCTTCCCCCGGGCAAAATCTTCTCTAAAATGGCT
>JADFUX010000049.1 GCA_015222255.1 Chloroflexota bacterium | reverse complement strand
CATGCCTCAGTTCACAACTCGTTACTACTACAGGCTATCAGGCGCACAGCGAGGCTTGCGTCCTGTATCAAACAGGTGATCTCAACGTGTGGTACAAAACCACGCAAGGTATGTTAGTTACCGGTGGCTGGGTTCTTGCCCAGCTACAAGCCAGACTTGGAGAGAGAGCACTCCCGCCTTTGGAGAAGCTTAAGCGAGAACTCAACATGGAACATATCGAAGGCGCTATTGAAATCAGCCCGGCTCTAGCCAAAGCAGAGGAGGATTTCACTGACGAGATGGACGCACTGGAGCCACATCCAACGCCTCGCAGCAGGCAACCATCAATTGTGCCAGCAACGACCCGAACCACCACAAAATCACCTAATCCTACACCACGCAGACTAACCCACCCAGGACAGCCTTTGGTGGCCCGCACAAGCCACTGTTCCTTGATGAGACCAAGCAACTCTTGGAACGAGCTTACCCACCTTGTCGGAAAGAAGCATCGTCGCTCGCCAGTTACTGCCTCTCGGTAACCAAGATATCAACTACCGATGGGTCAGCCAAGGTGCTGGTATCGCCCAAGTCATCCACATTGCCAGCAGCAATCTTGGTCAGTATCCTCCTCATGATCTTGCCGCTCCTCGTCTTGGGCAAAGCGTCGGCAAATTGAATCTTGTCTGGCATGGCGATAGGGCCAATTTCCGTACGAACGTGAGCTACCAACTCTTTCTTGAGAGCATCAGATTTCTCCACGCCAGTATTCAGAGTAACAAAAGCGTATATGCCCTGTCCCTTTATCTCGTGGGGCATGCCAACAACCGCAGCTTCTGCCACCTTTTCGTGAGACACCAGAGCGCTTTCAACCTCCGCTGTTCCCATTCGATGACCTGATACGTTGATGACATCGTCTATGCGTCCCATTAACCAGTAGAAACCATCTTCGTCTACCCTGGCTCCGTCTCCCGTAGTGTATACACCAGGATACTTCAGAAAGTAGGTATTCTTGAACCTTTCTGGGTCGCCGTAGACTCGCCGCATCAAACCCGGCCAAGGTTTCTTAATCACCAGATAGCCACCCTGATTCACGTCAGCAACAGAGCCATCCTCCCTCAGCACTGCTACGTCAACCCCAGGAAAAGGTACCGTAGCTGAACCCGGCTTAAGAGGAATGGCCCCTGGTAGAGGAGTGATTAAGATGCCCCCCGTCTCCGTCTGCCACCAGGTATCCACAATTGGACACTTCCCCTTACCTATTACATTGTAGTACCACATCCAGGCTTCAGGATTGATAGGTTCACCAACCGAACCCAGGATGCGCAAAGAGCTTAAATCATGCTTATTCGGCCACTCATCTCCGTCTCTCATTATTGCCCGAAGGGCGGTGGGCGCAGTATAGAAAATATTAACCTGGTATTTCTCTACAATGTCCCAGAATCTGTCCGGATGAGGATAGGTGGGAACCCCTTCAAACATAAGGCTGGTTGCCCCAAAGGCCAGAGGACCATAGACGATATAGCTATGACCGGTCACCCATCCAATATCCGCCGTACACCAAAATGTGTCTTCCTCCTTCACATCAAATATCCATTTGAAGGTCTGATAGCAGAAAAGAAGATAGCCGGCTTGGGTGTGCAGAACGCCCTTGGGTTTTCCCGTGCTACCGCTGGTATAGAGAATAAAGAGAGGGTCCTCAGCATCCATTACCTCGGGTTCAGGATATGGTTTCAGATCGCCACTCCCCATTTCATCATCCCACCAGTAGTCACGTCCCTCCTTCATAGGCACCTGAACATTGGCCCTCTTGACTACAATGACATCCTTCACATCCGGGCAGCTCTCAAGCGCTTCATCCGCATTGTCCTTACTTCTGATGACTCTGCCCGAACGGTAGTAACCATCGGCGCAAATGAGCACTGTGCTGCCACAGTCCAACATCCTATCCTTCAAGGCATCGGCACTGAAACCGCCAAAAATGACGCTATGAATGGCGCCAAGTCTGGCACACGATAGCATGGCAATTGGCAACTCAAGAATCATAGGTAGATAGATGGATACACGGTCACCCTTCTTGACGCCGTGCTTCTTCAATACACTGGCAAACTTGCACACCTCATGGTGCAACTGTTGATAGGTAAGCGTCTTACTATCACCAATGTCCCCCTCCCAAGTCAGTGCCGCTTTGTTCTTCCTCCATGTGTGAAGATGCCTATCCAAGCAGTTATAGGACACATTGAGCTTACCCCCCACGAACCACTCGTGCTTCCCTTCCTTGAAATCTTCAACCAGCACCTTGTCCCACTTCTTATACCAGTCCAACTGTCCTGCCATCTCTCCCCAGAATCCCTCCATGTCATCAATAGACCTTTGATAGATCTTCTTGTACTCTTCCAGGCTCCCAATATACGCCTTTTTGCTGGTTTCCTCTGGAGGATTGAATACTCTCTTCTCCTCCATCATAGAAGTAATCGCTTTTGCTTCTTCCATAGCTAAACCTCCTTCTAGACTCAAGAATACCGCCGCGCGTCAAACCTGCCGAACTGTTGCCTTAGCGCCTTTTTGAGCTAAGCTGGCGGCCCGCCAAGCTCCGGCTGCTTCACCAGGCAACACACTTGTTTCTTGGCGCCACCTGAAAAGTGATCAAATGCCGTCTGCCAAGTTAGACCTGTGAGGAAACGCCCAACAACTGGGTATACGCTTGGCGTAGTCTCGTTGCCAGTAGGCATGCCACTGCCCGGCATAATTTACAGCCAATCTCAGGATTAACAGGACACAAATCGCACAGTTCCTGTCCACTAAACGCCAGTACCTTTGTCTTCTCTATGGCTTTTACTGTGGCAGTACAAATGTGTGGCGCTATCATCGCTGACCAGGAAAAGGTCTCAAAATTGGAAGCCGTTTGAATCTGGCGTTGAGCCAGTGGTCCTACTTCCAGAATAATCCCTACCAGACCCTCCTCAATCACAAAAATCTTGTCTGGTTTCCTATCCTGCTTGCATATGATTGCTCCTGGCTCGAATACTTCAGAGGTGCACATTTTCTCCACCACACTGAGTTGCTCATCGTTCAACTCACCAAACAAATCGGATTTCCTTAGTACCTCTAACTTGTTCATTTCTTGACCTCCATTTGCCGTGCCTTGCT
>JADFUX010000048.1 GCA_015222255.1 Chloroflexota bacterium | reverse complement strand
GGCATGTATTCGGGCACTCTTATCAAATCGGCCCGATTTCGCCACGCCCATGAAAGGTACACGGGCGCCTCATATCCAGGAACCAGTCGCTTGTAGGAATTGACCCACTGATTGGTAACAGCGGTGATTTCAGGGGCATGCCTTAGCAGTCCAGCGATGTACCACTTGGCCAGCTTCGAGAGGTGGTGCCTATCACCCTTGTCGAAGAAGGCGTTGGCATCACCTCTAAACAGCGACTGGTGGACATGCATGCCACTGCCATTGATGCCAAGAACCGGTTTAGGCATGAAGGTAGCGTAAACGCCGTGCTGCAGTGCTATCTGCTTGACTACCAGGCGGTAGGTCATCACGTTGTCAGCCATGGTCAGGGCGTCAGTGTACCTCATGTCTATCTCATGCTGGCTGGCGGCCACCTCGTGGTGGGAATACTCGACGCCTATACCCATCTCCTCCAGGGTGAGAACCGTTTCTCGCCTCAGGTCAGCAGCGACGTCCAGGGGGGTCATATCAAAGTACCCCCCCTCGTCTAAACCTTGAGTTCCCTTTGAATCCTCGAAGTAGAAGTACTCCAGCTCCGGCCCCACGTAGAAGGTGTAGCCCATATCCGCCGCCCGCTTCAAGTTCCTCTTGAGAACATACCTGGGGTCGCCTTCAAAAAGGTCACCACCGGGTCTCAGGATGTCACAGAACATCCTGGCTACCCCCTGCTCCCTCGGTCTCCAGGGCACCAACTGGAAGGTGTCAGGGTCAGGCATGGCTACCATATCGCTCTCGTCAATGCGTGCAAAGCCCTGAATGGAGGAACCGTCAAAGCCCATCCCTTGCTTAAGGGCGCCTTCCAGTTCCTCCACGGTGATGGCAAAGCTTTTCAAGATACCCAGAATATCAGTGAACCACAACCTGATGAACTTGACATCGCGCTCCCTAACCATCTTGAGGACATATTCATTACCTTCGGCTCTATCTTTACTACTCATTTAGTCATCCTCCTCCTTAAAATATTTCCGATGCCATCAAAGCACAGATTAGGCACGAAATCAACCGAAGAAGTAGCGTGGTAATATGGGGACAACTCCTTAAATTTCATATCAACGGTTTCAACATTATTTTTCTCTACAGACTTCGGCAACCCCTCCGGTTTCATGTGTTTCCCCCTTTGGCTTCTATGCTCAAAGACTCTAATAACCATCATAGAGCACCTCCATCACGCTCCCCTGTTCTCACCTTGATGACACTCTCCACAGGATAGATGAAAATTTTGCCGTCACCGACCTCACCAGTTCTGGCATGGGTTACAATAGCTTCTACTATTCCGTCTACATCACCATCCTGAGCTACAATTTCCAACTTTATTTTCTGCGGAAACTCGACCTCGAATGTCGTGCCACGGAACTGTTGTTTAAGCCCTTTCTGCCTCCCATGACCCTCAACAGTAATCTTTGTCATTCCGGGGTACCCCGATACCTTCAAAGCCTCCTTCACCTCTTCAAACTTTTCTACTCTGATTATCGCTTCTATCTTTTTCATTCTTCTTGTACTCCTCTATCTCTTCTAGTCAACCTACCTCCGCGTGGTAAGAAAGTCGGGGTAAGCCGGCGTGCCATGCTCGGGGATATCCAACCCCTGTAATTCTTCCTCTGGAGATACGCGGATACCAAAAGTCTTGTCCATTATCTTGAACATTAGATACCCTATGCCAAATGCCCAGGCAAAAACTACTACTGCAGTGATAAACTGGGCGAGTAGTTGGCCACCTCCCCCACCATAGAATAGCCCGGTGACAAAAGGTGCTTCAGTGGAATAGTTGCCATACGTTCCGTCAGCAAAGAAACCAAGACTAAGCAAACCCCATAACCCACAAATGCCGTGCACGCTGACTGCGCCTACGGGGTCATCTACGCCTTTAGACTCAAGAAACTTAACGCCAGCATACATTAACGGCCCGGCGATGAGTCCAATTACAATAGCCGCCCAACCTTCTACCCAAGCACAAGCGCAAGTAATGGCAACCAAGCCTGCTACGGCACCATTCAAAGCCATACCTGTATCCCATTTCTTCGTCTTCCACTTTGCTACAAGCATCGCTGCTAGTGCTGCTGCTGCTGCTGCCAAGTTCGTGTTCACAGCGATAACTGATATTCTCAGGTGGTGTGGATCGCAGGTGCTGCCGGGGTTAAAGCCAAACCAGCCAAACCACAGGATGAAGACCCCCAGGGTAGCAAGCGCTATGCTGTGCCCAGGGATTGCCTGTGGCTTTCCATCTTTGGCATACTTGCCAAACCTCGGGCCGAGAACCATTGCTCCGGCCAATCCAACAAAGCCGCCTACAGCATGAACCACTCCTGAGCCGGCGAAGTCTAGCCCCCCCAAGCCGAAGGGCAACTGAGAGATCCAGCCCCCACCCCAAACCCAGTGACCAAAGATGGGGAAAATAATAACACTAACTACTACACTGTAAACAAGATAAGCCTTGAATTTCATCCTTTCAGCGACAGCCCCGGCAACAATAGTTGCCGCAGTGGCACAAAACACCAACATCCAGAACATATTGAGATATTTATCTACATCGTAGTAGTCGCCAAGCATGAACCACCCTTGTGTGCCCCAGAGACCATGCCAGTCACCTCCCATCATTATGGCGTAGCCTACGAGGAAAAAGGCAAGCGAGCCAATAGCAAAATCCATCAGGTTTTTGGTCATTAGGTTGGTGACATTCTTGGCTCGACAGAATCCTCCTTCCAGCATACCAAACCCTGCCTGCATAAACATCACGAGGAAGGCACAGATTAATATCCATATGTAGTTTGCTGCCTGTTCAGTAGAGCCCGCTCCTGTAGGATCAGCAGCCAGAGCTACTCTGTGGGTCACCAGAAAAACAAGACAGGTGACACCTAGGGCCAGCCCTCCCCTCTTGAGCCACTTCATCACTTCTTCTTTGCTAAACATGGCTATCCTCCTTCAGCGGATGATGGCTACACCTATTTCTCGCCAGCCCAGGCGACAACGACGCCCACAACTTACTCTGGTATATATCGATAGCCATAGTCCGCCAGTTCTCTGATCAGGGAGGATAACAGCCGAATATTTCCAGAGTATTACAGTGAGGTTAAATTTGTGTTACAAGGGTAAAGCAAAATGGATTCGATTACAGATCAGCGTCTTCCGAGGAAAAACCGCCCTTCCACCTACCGATGGCTTCAACCTCGCCATCAGTGTTGAAAAAACTCTTGAATATCCTTAAGTAGTAGAGCTCTTCTTTGGACGAAATCTCGACATCCTTCAGTAGCTCTTTCTCCTTCTCAAATTCGGCGTCCGAGATTTCGCTCTCTGCCAAATCCGTGATCAAATGCTCTGAGCCACAGCCAGCAGCAAATTCGGCCTTGGGCCTCCACAGAACCTCATCGGGAAGGTAGCCTGAGAATGCTTGCCTCAGAAGCCACTTTTCAATCCTAGATTTCTTTCCTGCTTGCTTTAGCTTTGGGTCGATAGACATTATGTATTCCACAAGGTTTATATCCAGGAATGGCACTCTTCCCTCTATCGAGTGTGCCATGGTGGCACGGTCCACTCTCTGGAGGTTCAGATTATGTAAGCCAGCAAGAATCTTAACAGTCTCGTTATGAAGACCTTCTACGTCTTTGAATCGTTTAATGTAGTGATACCCGGCAAAGACTTCATCCGCTCCCTCTCCCGTAAGTACCACTTTTACATAATCACTGGCCAACCTTGATACGAAATAACAGGGAATTGCGCTTCTCACTAAGGCGGGATCGAATGACTCCAAGTGATAAATCACATCTGGTAACGCCTCCAATACTTCATCTTTGGTATAAAGATATTCATGATGGTCAGTCCCCAAAAAATCGGCCACTTTCCTGGCATATTCAAGGTCAACAGCAGCTCCCTCCAGTCCAACGGAGAAGGTATCCAAATGGTCAAAGTGCTGTTTCGATACGGCGCATATAAGGCTGCTATCAATGCCACCGCTCAAAAAACAACCTAGTGGAACATCAGACATCCAGCGCTTCTGTACCGCTCGGCTTAGTAGATGGTGAAGCACGTAGGTGATCTCCTCTACGTTCTCTTCCCAAGCAGCAACGTCTGGAAGGCGATAATATTGAATTAGCCCTTTACTTGAAGAATAGTAGTGTCCTGGGGGAAACTCTTGAATGTTATCTACCACTCCCCCCAGCGCCTTGAATTCGGAGGCAAAGAAGAGGCAGCCATCTTTCCGCCCTTGATAGAGGGGCTTTATCCCTATGGGATCCCTGGCAACAAGTATGTCTTCCCCATCGTAGAGGACAAAGGCAAACATCCCATCTAGTCTTGAAACTGACTTGCACCCTTCCTCCTCAAACAAGTGGATAAGTATTTCACTATCACTATTGGTGCGGAAGCGATGTTGTCGCAATTTGTCTTTCAAAACAGCGTAGTTGTAAATCTCACCATTGCATACGACGCATTTTCGTCCATCCTCACTGAATATGGGCTGTTTACCCCCTGCAACATCCACTATTGAAAGCCGTGTCTGCCCTATGGCGATGTTCTCATCGGCATATGTGCCTCGGTCATCCGGACCGCGGTGGGATAATTTGTCTAACATGGCATCTAAATCGCCTTCCCAATGGCGAGCGTTATGTCCATAAATTCCAGCAATTCCGCACATATGCTTACCTCTCCCTGAACCTGTATCCTATGTTCCTTACAGTCTCGATGAAAGAGTGATTCCCATCCTCGATCTTGCTCCTCAATCTCCTAATATGCACATCTACAGTCCTGTCGCCGCCATAGTAGTCCCACCCCCAGACCTTATCGAGCAAAGCCTCGCGAGTGAAAACCTTTCCTTCATTGCTCGCCAGAAATTCAAGTAGCTGGTATTCTCTAAAGGTCAGCGTTATTGGCCTGTTACCAACAGATACCTCATATTCAGCTAGATCTATCACCAGGTCGCCGCACCTGACTACCCCCTTGTTGTCCGCGCTCGCTTTTTGCCCCAAAACTCGCCTTATCCTAGCTGCAAGCTCGGTTGCTTCACAGGGCTTGACAACGAAGTCATCCATGTCGCTACTAGAAGTGAGGCTATCAAGCATTTCCCTGGGAATCAGTGCAATAACAGGTATGTGCTTCTCTTGCCTCAGCTTTCGACATAGGT
>JADFUX010000005.1 GCA_015222255.1 Chloroflexota bacterium | reverse complement strand
CCATGATGGTGAAGGTACTTCTTTACGCCTAGTGCACCGGGGTAGCTTCGTCACAGAAGATTGAGAAGCATCTTTGTGAAGACATCGCCTTCCGGGTACTAGCTGCGAACAACACTCCTGACTTCCGCACCATCTCTGATTTCCGTAAAGACCATCTCAAAGCTCTGGCCGGATTATTCTTGCAGGTACTCAGGTTGTGTCAGAAGACGGGACTGGTGAAGCTGGGACACGTGGCCCTGGATGGGACGAAGATAAAAGCCAACGCCTCAAAGCATAAAGCCATGAGTTACAAGAGGATGAAAGAGGAAGAGTCACGTCTTGAGTCAGAGGTTATGGAGTTGCTCAAGAAGGCGGAGGTTGTGGACGGAGAGGAAGATCAGCGGTACGGTAAGAACAAGAGGGGTGATGAGTTGCCAAAGGAGTTAGCTTTCAGGGAAAGCAGGCTGAAGAAGATTCGGGAGGCTAAGGCATCCCTTGAAGCAGAGGCGCAGTTAGAGGCCACGCAGAAAGAAGGGAAGGATAGAGTGCCCGAGGATAAGGCGCAAAGGAACTTCACCGATCCCGACTCCCACATCATGCCAGCCCCCGGAGGCAAGCATTTCATACAGGCCTATAATGCCCAGGCCGCCGTTGACAGCGCTCACCAGATCATCGTAGCGGCCGAGGTCATGAACAAACCCTCAGACAGGGGACAAGCTGAGCCAATGATGGAAGTGGTGAAGAACAATACCGGTCAGCTACCGCGTCAGATGTCAGCCGATGCCGGATACTTCTTAAGCGATACCGTGAATAATCTCACTGCCCAGGGGATAGATGTCTACATGCCACCGGATAAGATAGGCCACAGATTGACCTTGCCACCAGCACCCCGAGGGCGGATACCGAAGAGTCTTTCGATAGTAGACAGGATGCGACGCAAGCTAAGAACGAAGAAGGGGCGGGAGTGTTACGGGCTGAGGAAAGAGCTACCCGAGCCGGTTTTCGGCCAGATCAAGCAAGCACGGGGATTTGGACAGTTCCTTTTGAGGGGATCAGACAAAGTGAGCAGTGAGTGGAAGGTCATCTGCACCGGACACAATCTGCTCAAGCTATTCAAAGCACATGAGGGGCTACTCGGCCGGGGATTTCTGGTCACCGCGTTCGAGTAGTGCCCCCCGGCGTGTACGTTTCTTGCCAGGTTGCCATTTGTAGTCGCCGAAAGACGATATAATATATCTGCTTGCCATCGTGGCTTTATAGTTACCAACTGACTGTGGCTGGTTGTTACTCGGACAATCTCCTAGGAATTCGTTCAACCAGGCAACACTGGCAACACTCTTTGTAGCTGGGATTTGGTCGGGGTGGGAGGATTTGAACCTCCGACCACCTGAACCCCATTCAGGTGCGCTACCAGGCTGCGCTACACCCCGTCTCGCTTAACCTTCCTCCATATGTTATCATAAGAACTCGCTGGAGAAAAATAGCAGATTTCTAGTTTGTGACGATTGGCCAAGAAGCAGAAGACAGTCAAACTCAAGCATGCCCCCACTAAGCGCCAACTCTCCAGATGGCAGCGTGAGAGGAAAACACGACGAATCGTAATCAGTATTGCTGTCGCCTTCCTCGTTTGTGTCGTAGGCTACGTACTTCATGGGTTTTATGATAGCGAAGTAAGACCCTTTCGCGAGGTTGCCATCGAGGTAAACGATGTTTCGTTCGATATGGGTTACTATGTAGATATGCTTGAGGCTCAAACTAAGGGCGTAGACCCGACCTACGTGTATTACCAGACGGATTGGGTGGCGATGTATATCGAGGATGCCGAATTAATGAGACAAGAGGCTGAGAAGCTGGGAATCTTGGTTACCGGCCAGGAGATAAATGAGAAAATCGAGGAGTATGAATTGCCAAATAGCAAAGCATATCGAGATATAGTCCGGGCAGATTTGTTGACGGGAAAACTCCAGGAACATTTCGCTTCCCAGCTACCGGAAGAAATGGAGCAAGCCCATATCCAGGTGATTTTGGTGGAGAGCGAACAGGTAGCTAATGATGTAGTGGCTGCAATCGAAGGTGGTGGGAATTTCACTGTCTTGGCTGAGGAGTTCTCCTCCAATCCTCAAGTTGAAGGTGACTTGGGTTGGCTGCCCCAGGAGCTAATGCCTAATTCCCTTATTGGAGACGCTGTTTTTAGTCCCGAAGCGAGCGAGCTATGCGAGATCGGTGATGAGTCAGCCACCAAGAACGTTGGCTATTGGCTTATAGAGGTGACCGACAAAGATGAGGAAAAAGGAATAAGAGCCAGAGCGATATTGTTAGGTAGCGAGGCGGAGGCTGAGGAGGTTAGAGTCAGGTTAGCGAGCGGGAATTTCACCGCTTTGGCCAGAGAACATTCCCAGCATGAAAGCAAAGATGACGGTGGCGAGCTTGGCTGGCTGAAAAAGGGAAATATGACTGCCGCTTTTGACCAGGTTGCCTTTGATCTTCACGTCAATGAGGTGAGTGAACCGGTTAAGGATGAAGAGGTTACAACCAAAGGAGGTTATTGGATAGTCCAGATTTTGGACAAGGGAGAGCAGGAACTCAGTGAGGGAAGCAAGAAAAGGCTGGCGGACAAAGATTTCGAGGAGTGGCTTAGGGTCAGTAAAGAGAATAGCAAGGTCGTGAATCACCTCGACGAGAGTAAGAAACTGTGGGCTGTAGAAATAGTCCTGGAAAGAAGATAGTGCAGTGAAAAGTGAGATTGGCATCGGTCTGCTGGGCTTGGGTGTTGTGGGCAGTGGTGTTGTTGAGGTTCTGATCAGCAAGGCAGACAAGTTAGCTAAGCATGTGGGAGCTTCGCTCGTTTTGAAGAGAGTGCTGATGCGTGACGTAAGCAAAGGGCGCGCGGTGAATCTCGGGTCTCACCTGCTAACAAGCAACGTTGCAGAAGTCCTTACTGACCCTGAAATAGATATCGTGATTGAGGTCATAGGAGGTGAGCATCCTGCCACGGAATACATAGAGCAAGCCATCACCAATGGGAAGCACGTGGTTACTGCTAACAAGGAGGTAATGGCCAAGCACGGGTATGGGTTACTCTCTCTAGCCCAGAAATACAATGTTGGCCTCCGCTACGAGGCGAGCGTGGGCAGCGGCATACCTTTGATTGCCACTTTCCAGCAAGATTTGGCATCCAATGAAATCTGGGCTATTCATGGCATCCTTAATGGCACCACTAACTATATCTTGACTCAAATGGCACAGCAGGGATTGGATTTCCCCTCGGCTTTAGGACAGGCTCAGGAACTAGGCTATGCTGAACCCGATCCAGCCAATGACGTAGAAGGGATAGACGCTGCCTATAAGCTGGCCATCCTGTCGAGCTTAGCTTTCCACTCTGAATTTGATGCTCAAGGCATAAGCTGCCAGGGGATATCGGGTCTTGCAGCTCAAGATTTCCGTTATGCTCGGGAATTTGGCTATGCCATAAAGCTTTTGGCTATCGCTAAGCGGCAGGCTGATACTGTCGAGATGAGGGTTCACCCTGTTTTTCTCCCGGAGAACTCCCAGTTGGCCAAAGTGGATGGCGTGTATAACGCTATCCAGGTGGAGGGGGACTTAGCTGGCAGGCTAATCTTCTATGGGGAGGGGGCAGGGGCTCTACGAGCGTCTAGCGCTATCATAGCTGATGTGTTGACCATATCCAGAAACATTTGTCGTGGACTGAGCAATGTCCTTGACGTCCAGCTAAACCAGAAGCTGGAGATAAAGCCGATGTCGGACATAGAGACGCGCTACTATTTCAGGTTGAGCGTAAATGACCGGCCCGGTGTTTTGGCTCAAATCTCCAAAGCTTTGGGCGACAATTCCGTCAGCATCTCTTCGGTGATTCAAAAGGAGAGCGACCCTCTGGCCCACACTGCTGAGCTTGTTATCATGACCCACTCGGCCAGGGAAGAGGCAGTGCAAAAGGCTCTTGGGGAAGTAAAGCAACTGGCAGTGGTGAACGAAGTGAGCAGCTTTGTCAGGGTTGAAGGATGAAGCAAGGTGTCTTAAACAGGTATCGTGATCTTCTGCCGGTCAGCTCAGCCACGCCCATAATTACACTTGGTGAGGGGGATACCCCTTTGGTAAGGTCTCAAGTTTTGGGGAAGGAGCTTGGCTGTGGTGAGCTTTACTTTAAGCTTGAAGGTTGCAACCCCACTGGTTCCTTCAAAGATCGCGGCATGGTGGTAGCGGTGGCTAAAGCGGTGGAAAGCAACAGCTCCAGTATCATTTGTGCCTCTACAGGCAATACCAGCGCTTCAGCGGCTGCTTATGGGACTCGCTTCGGACTCAAGACCATTGTTATTGTCCCTAAGGGGAAAATAGCTGTGGGCAAGCTGGCTCAAGCTGTCGTTCATGGTGCCCAGATCATAGCCATAAAGGGCAATTTTGACCAGGCGTTGCAGATAGTTCGTACTCTGGCTCAACAATACCCCACTACTCTGGTTAACTCTCTGAACCCAAACCGGATTGAAGGCCAAAAGACAGCGGCTTTTGAAATCGTGGATGACCTGGGTGATGCGCCTGATTACCTCTTCATACCTGTGGGCAACGCTGGCAACATCACTGCCTATTGGAAAGGATTTGTTGAGTATTGTGGAATTGGGAAGGCGAGCTGTAGCCCGAAGATGATGGGCTTCCAGGCGGCAGGTGCAGCGCCTATAGTGCGGGGTGAAGTTGTTAAGCGACCAAAGACTATTGCCACTGCCATCCGAATCGGCAACCCCGCTAGCTGGCACAGGGCAGTGGCAGCCCGAGATGAATCGGGCGGTACCATCGATTCCGTCACTGATGAGGAGATTATGAGTGCCTACAGACTGGCAGCAAGTAGGGAAGGCATCTTTGGTGAGCCGGCATCTGCAGCTTCCCTGGCGGGACTTGTTAAGTTAGCCAGGACGCAGGACTTCTCCGACAAGAGAGTGGTTTGCATCATCACTGGAACAGGGCTGAAGGATCCAGGCATGCCCGGTAGATATGCCCAACCTGTGCTTGAACTTCCTGCTGACACTGCTGCAATTGGGGAGGTCCTTGGCCTCACCCCTTAGGGCTCAAGCCCGAAGGGTCTTGGTCGGTTCTAGCAAATGTCGCGTGTGTAACAATCAGCTTTGATGGCTTGGGTCGCTGGTGGACAGGTTTCACGATTAGGAGGTCACGAATGTTAAAGACTATCACAGAGCATATTGGAGCATTTGGCCAACATTATCCTAAGGTAGCAGCTATTGTTACTGCGGCCAGTCGTGGCAAAGACGACGCTATGACTGCCGCCTGGCATAGCTCTATCTCCCTTAATCCGCCTCTCTATGGCGTTTCTATTTCGCCCAAGAGATTCACCTACGAGCTTATTACTGAGAGCAAGGACTTTGGCATTAACTTCATACCTTTTGAGAAAGCCGCACTTGCTGCTAAGATTGGTGGCACTGCAGGGCGAGAAATGGATAAATTTGAAAGGCTTGGTATCGAGAAAGAGAAGCCCTCAGTAACCCAAGCACCTATATTGAAGGATGCTTACGCTGCTTACGAATGCAAGCTCGTGGATAGTAGGGCTTACGGGGACCACATCTGGGTTGTTGGCGAGATTGTAGCTGTACACTTCCTCGAGGAAGTCTTCACCTCAGAGCGGATTCTCGACTTGGAGAAGGTAAAACCTCTCCTTTACCTTGGGTTGGAGTTCTATGCTACGTCGGACAAAGGGAGCGTGAGCTTTATAAAGAGGGGGATTTAGATGGTCGATCAGGTGAAAATCAAATCGGCAATGGCCTCTATTATTGATGCTATTGGTGCAGGGTTCTCCGGAGAGTGCCTGGAGCATACTCCGCAGCGCGTGGCTGAGATGTATGCTGAGCTTTTCTCCGGCCTAGATGCTGACCCCAAAGAGGACTTGGCAGTGGGTTTTGATGAAGGGCATCGAGAAATGGTGATTTTGAAAGACATTCCCTTTTACTCCATGTGTGAGCACCATCTTCTTCCCTTCTATGGAACAGCTCACGTAGGCTATATCCCCGGGGCAAGTGGTAAGGTGGTGGGAGTAAGCAAGCTGGCCAGGGTGGTGGAGATCTTCGCGAGGCGTCCCCAACTTCAAGAGAGGATGACAAAGCAAATTGCCGATGTCATCTTTGAAGCTCTTAGTCCGGATGGCGTGGCCGTGATCGTTCGAGCAGAACATTTATGTATGATTATGCGGGGAATTGAAAAGCCCGGAGCGAATGTAATAACCTCGGCTGTAAGAGGCACCTTTCGCAGCAAGGTAGCTACTCGGTCTGAATTCCTATCTCTAATCCAAGGGGTCTAAGCTATTCGTGTCGTAGGGCCTCAATAGGATTAAGCCTTGCCGCTCTGATTGCAGGATAAAGGCCTGAGGCAAGCCCGACGAAGATAGATACGCCTAGCGCCAGGGCAATAACATCACCCGGAATCATAGCGGGAAAAGGGAAGCCAAGATTTGCCGATATGGCAGATGCAAGCTTTACTACGATCCATCCCAGAGCTACTCCTACAGCGCCTCCGCAAAGGCTAAGGGTGGCGGACTCGGTGAGGAACTGAGTCAGGATGTCACGACGCTTGGCTCCAACAGCTTTTCTGAGACCAATCTCTCTGGTGCGCTCAGTTACTGAAACGAGCATGATGTTCATGATGCCAATGCCCCCGACAAGCAGGGAGATGCCTGCTATAGCCCCGAGGACGAGCTCGATCATTCCATACATTTGGTCAGCAATGCCTGATATGGCGTCCATGCTCATAACGGTGAAATCATCGTCCTCCCCTTCTCTAATGTGATGGCGCTGCCTCAAGATGTCGGTGATTTCCGCTTTGGCGGAGTCTATTGTCTCTTCACTTCTAGCTTGGACGCTGATGGCCTGAATGGTATGCCCGGTGCTACTTGTACGCTGAACAGTTAAGGTCGATTGCACCGTGGATAAGGGGGCATACGCCATCAAGTCCTCAAGCCCAAAGGCTCCGCCTTTGCTTTCCAATACACCAATGACTTTGAATTGGCGTCCGTCGAGCCGCACAGTTTGATTGACAGGACTTCTTAGGCCAAATAACTCTTGGGCTAGCTGACTCCCCAAGACAACCACCCTCGACCTTCCGGTGTAATCTGGCTTGGTGATGAAGCTGCCTTCGGCTAGGACAAGATTGTTCACATATTGGTATTCTGGTGTTACTCCGGCAATCCTAGCTCCTAGATTTTCCCCCCCAGCCACTACTTGGGCAGAGGTTTCTATCACCGGTGCTACCATGGCTACGGATGGCGCGTTGCGAGAATCAGAAATTGCCTCAGCGTCTTCCAGGGTAAGTGTTTGGGCAGTGCCGAGAGGACCACCCATACCAAACATGGTTGAGGAGGCCCCAGGCATGACATATATGAGGTTAGCTCCCAGCGATTCAAAGGATTCCGTCATCATAGTCTGCTCTGCCCTGGTCAGAGACACCATGGAGATAACCGCGGCTACGCCAATTAGAATGCCCAGCATAGTCAAGCCCGACCTTAGCTTGTTACTAGAAACAGCACGTAGGGCGGTGATAAAGCAGTCCCACAGTTTCATCCTGATGCCTCGATTTGACCATCACGCATTCGGATAGTGCGTTGGGTGTAAGCTGCGATATCTGCTTCATGCGTAACCAAGACAATGGTTATCCCCTGCTGGTTAAGCTGCTTGAAGAGGAGCATGATCTCCTTACTGGTCTGGGTATCAAGATTGCCGGTAGGCTCATCGGCCAAGATAAGAGAGGGATTGTTTATCAAGGCTCGTGCTATAGCTACTCTCTGTTGCTCGCCGCCAGCTAGCTCGCTAGGTCTATGTTTGGCTCGGTGGGCTAGTCCAACAGATTCTAAGGCTTGTGAAGCTCGCTGTCGCCGATTACCAGCACCAATATAGATAAGTGGTAATTCCACATTGGCCAAAGCTGTAGTTCTGGGCAGAAGGTTGAAACTTTGGAAAATGAATCCTATCTTTCTGTTTCTTATCTGGGCTAACTCATTGTCATTGAGCATGTTTACTTCGATTCCCTCCAATCGGTATTGGCCCAAAGTCGGTTTGTCAAGGCAGCCAATGATGTTCATCAGGGTGGATTTGCCCGAGCCCGATGGTCCTATGATAGACACCATTTCCCCTTGCTCAACGCGCAAGCTTATTCCTCTGAGGGCGGCAAGTTCCGTCCGCCCCATTTTGTAGACCTTGGTTATGTTATCAAGCTCGATCATCTATTAGCCCCAAGACATGAAAGGGAACTGGGAGACAGGCGGCAGCACTATCTTTTCTCCTTCCTCCAATCCGGACAAAACCTCAGTGTTTATTCCGTCACTCATGCCCAAACTGACTTCTCTGTGCTCAATTTCGCTATCTGTGACAACTTCTACCCAAGGATTTTCCCAGCTTCCCCGAATAGCTCGATTTGGAATCAGCAGAACGTTGTCTGTGCGGTCAATAATAATCTCGGCAGTGGCACTCATGCCATCTCTAAGCTCCCTATCGGGATTTTCTAGAGTTATGGTAGTCTTATAGAATACCACCCCCGCCTCGACTGTGCCCGCATTGGAAACGAAAGCCACTTTGCCATTCAGTTCCTTGTCAGGCAAGGCATCCAAAATGATATCTGCCTCCTGACCCAGCTTCACCTTGGACACATCCATTTCATCAATAACGCCATTCATTTCTATCTCGGTGGGGTCAATCAAGATTATGGCGGGGTTAGCATACGTCATGCTTGAAAGTTGTTGCCCCTCATTTATCATAATGTCAGCTACAACACCGTCAAAAAGGGCTGTTATGGTCGCCTTGGCCAAATCCGCCTCGGCCATATCCAGGCCTGCTCTGGCTTGATCTAGCTGTAGCTCTGCCAGTTTAACTGAGAGAGGCAATGCCCATACTCTGGCTTGTGATTTCTCTTCCGCCTTGTCCAAATTTTCCTTGACCATATCCAGCAAGGCTTGCGCTTCCTCGTTTTTCCCTTCACTCAGAAGCCTTTGCGCCTCTTCAAGGTTATCTTGAGCTTCCTCAAGAGCAAGCCATACCCCCGGTTGGTCGCTAGAATAACGATAGCTATAATGAGGAAAGATTGTGTGCATAAGCGCAAGCTCAGCCATTTCATATTCGGCTTGGCTCATTCTCAGATTGGCTTCAAAGGCGGGAGCATCGAGTTTGGCCAGTATTTGACCTTCGCTTACCTTTTCTCCTTCGTCCACCGTGATTTCCTTCACAACGCCCGTAGTGCCGAATGATAGGTTTGCCTTGTGAGGCATTTCTAGAT
>JADFUX010000047.1 GCA_015222255.1 Chloroflexota bacterium | reverse complement strand
GATGGTCATTCCAGACTCCTCATCTGCAATCTTTGCCAAGCTTCGTGCACTGGGATCCGCTCCTTGAATTCAGGCAGGGACTTCCTTGGTCGTATTTCTAGTGAGATCGCCCATTGTTTTCGGCTCCAGACTCTTGGTTGACTACCGTACGGTAACTGCAATAAGAGAGGCAACGGGGATGATTGATATTATGGTTGTGGCGATTGCGTTCCCTAGGGAGAGTTGGTGAACCTCACGGGTGGCGATAACGCAGGTAGCCATTATCCACAATGAAGTTGATGTCTGGTAGAAGACATCCCATATTTGCCCCAAGGTTCCCAGTGCCCGCAAATCGATCACAAGGGTCATACAGATGAGGTCGGTGGTCCACATAATGGGAAGCATGGGGATACAGAAAGCAAAGCCCAAGGGTATCAATATGGCTTGAAATGTTCCCTTTCCACCAAATGCTCGTCCAAGCAGGAGATTCAAATAAGTAAACAAGTACCATGCACCTATAAACACTGGAGGGCCAAAGAACATCTGCCAGAAGTAGTAACTTTCCTCGCTTATTGGGAGGATGGGCTCAGTAACGGGTTTAATTCCATTTATCGCAGCGATGGCACAGACCACTGAATAGAGAACGCCGACGAGTAGGACTGCTGCCCATCCCTGCCCTATTCTTTTTTCTTCTGCTAATCTTCTGAAAGTAGCTGCAGGACGAACTATGGTTCCCCAAACGTATCCTGCAAATTTGCTCACAGAGTTCAACTTCTGTGCCCCTGTATGCTAATCCTGCTCAGATTTCTTGTGTGCTCATCTTTGTGGTAGGTGTCCAGAAATTCCAGTTCATCGCAGGTTCAAACTGGTCACACTCGGCGCAAGCCTCGTAGCCTTTCTTCTGGCGGCAGCTTGTGATCTTGCACAGGGGATTGCTTCCATGGTGATTCAGGCAGAAACCATATATTCCCGCGCCCAGATAGGAACCGGGGCGGGACCCAATCTTTTGTGCTACCTTACATCACCCTTTTTAGCTTAGGGTTGGGAGTGATGCCGGGCATTCTGCCCCTCTTGGCAATTGGCTTGCCTTCTACCTCATGAAGATCGGCGGTGAAGTCAGTGGGCTTGGCATCGCTGATATAACTGCCGACAGCGAAGATATCGACAGGTGCCCCTTCAGCGACAAAGTATCTAATTCGTTCTGGGTCAAGTCCTCCGCTGGCGACTATTTTCACGTTTTTGAATCCCTCAAGGTCCAGCCAGGCCCTCACTTCTTTGACTAGATCGGCAGTGACCCGACCTCTTTCTGAAGGAGTATCCAATCTTACGCCTTCTAGCTTTCCTTCCATTGCTTTGGCCACGGTTACACTTTCTCTTACCTCATCCTCAAAAGTATCCACCAAGGCGATGCGAGGTACTTCAGGTGGCATGTGCTTGTCAAAAGCGAGAGTGGCCTTGGCAGTGCTGTCCATAATGATAATAAGGGCATGAGGTATGGTGCCCGTGGGTTGGATGCCAGCAAGTTTTGACCCTGCCGTGCTGGCGCATCCGGTGCAGCCTCCGACTATGGCGGCGTATTCCATGACACCGACCACTGAGGGGTGGACATGGCGTGCGCCAAAGCTGACAACGGGAATACCCTGAGCAGCATCAACGCATTCTCGAGCAGCAGTGGCCCAGCCACTACAATGGGAGAGCATACCCAGATAGGTAGTTTCATAAGTTCCGTAGCTTTGGTAGGGAGCTTTTATGCGGAGAACCACTTCCTTTCTATCGAAAGGCTCGCCCTCAGACAATGCCCAGACCTCACAATTGTCCTCAGGAAGAACCTTAGCTAACAGGGCCTTAACCTCTTCTATGCCACAGAGTATGCCAGCTCGTCTGGGAAATACCTCCATGGTAGCTATGGGGTTGATTCCTTCTTTCTTGAGTACTTCCACAGTGCGGGGGAAGTAGATATCGGAGGTTTCTCCGCTTAGCCACGAATCGGGGATTTCAAAATGGGGCTCAGGCACCTTGACTGTAGGTTTGATAAGCTTAGCACCAAGCACGTTCTCCATATAATCCAGAGCGAACAAATGAGCCCTATTGTCGAAGGAAGCAACACAATCGACGGGGACTTCAACTTCGTAGCCTCTATTCTTGGCATCAATTACTGCGTGCAGTACACAAATATGGGTGCATACGCCACACACGACTATGGTTTCGGGCTTCAGTGCCTCCAGTTTCTTCTCCAAAGGAGTATTATAGAAACTGCTGAAAGTCCTTTTTGGTATTATTTCACCAGGATATGGGGAAAGTTCGGGTATGAGTTCAGCTTCAGCGCTACCTTCAATGCAGTGGGGTGGGAACATTCTGAATTCCGGGTCATCTGGTGTATGGTGGTCGCACGTATAGAAGATCTTTGAGTTCTGCTCTAACTCTCGCTCCAGCAGTTTCCTGACATTGGGTATGATACTCCGGGCCTCGATGCCGCAGTAAAGTGGATAACCTTCCTCGAGAAAGCCACGCAACATGTCTGATACAAGTACTGCTCTGACCATAGGTTTATCTTAGTTGAATGGTTGCAAGCTGCGTTTTCATTCTCTTACGCGCCTGTAACCGGCTGTGCTGATTATAACGTGCTTATAGCTATTTTGCCACACGCTGTTGGAAGTAAGGGGCTGTAACAAAGCCCTTTTCATAGTTCCCTCTCCTTATTCTCACTGAAACCCAATCCCTCGATGATCGATGTCTCGCTTCTATAGCTTTTCCCCAGGAAGGCAAGGTAGTCTTCTAGCAAATTGGTCGCTTTGCCACTATCGCCTCCCTTCAAAGCATTTAGCGCGTCCCGCAAGATTCCGATCTCAGACTCAAATTGAGGCACCAGACTGCAAATGTCACCACCACAACAAGGAGAAAGGCCATCAGCTCGCCACAAATGCAACTGCTTTGCATCCATTATTTCCTCTATGTCGGCAATGCACTCCGCTTCCTTTCCAGGATTACATAACTTGTGCTTAAGGGCAATAATGCTTTCCAGATTGCCCCTGCCTATCACTAGCATTCTTGATCCCTGTGGATTAATGTCTGAGATGACGAATGCCGGTGAACGCCATGGCTATATTGTGCTTATTGGCGACATCGACTATCTCCTCGTCTCTTATGGAGCCGCCTGGCTGGATAATGGCGGTGACTCCAGCTCGAATGGCTAATTCAGGACCATCAGGGAAGGGGAAGAAAGCATCGGAGGCAAGAACACTCCCTTCGGCCCGCTCTCCAGCCCTTTTCAGAGCTAACTCGACGCTTACCACACGGGATGGCTGCCCAGCCCCCATTCCCAGCAATGCCTCGTCCTTGGCAATAACTATGGCGTTGGACTTTATGCCTTTGACTGCTTTCCAGGCGAAGGCAAGGTCTGCCATTTCTGCATCTGTAGGTTGGCGCTTGGTGACTATGCGAGGCTGAAACTCTGCATTGGTGAGGATGTCTGCTGTTTGAAGCAGGAAACCGCCTTCCACATAGCGAAACTCGAGGCGGTTTTCATTGAGTTCGGGCATTGGTGCTTTAACAAGGCGCAAACCCTTTTTAGATGCCAGTAAGTCCAGAGCTTGCCTTTCATAATCGGGGGCGACAATAGCGTCGTAGTGAGTCTTGTCTATTTCTTGGGCAGTAGCCAAATCGATAATGTGGTTGCTAGCCACCACTCCGCCAAAAGCAGCCACGGGGTCTCCAGCCAAGGCCCTTGAGTAGGCTTCAGCCAAGCTGGCATGGCTGGCCAGACCGCAGGAATTGCCGTGCTTCATTATGGCAACAGTAGGAGTGGTGAAGTTGCTCAGGGCAGCTAAGGCGGCATCAAAGTCAAAGAAATTATTGAAGGAGATCTCAGGCCCACTAAGTTGTGTGAGGGAAGCCAGGCCACTTTGTGGTTGTTTTACATTCCGTTCGACGTAAAAGGCAGCTTGCTGGTGAGGATTCTCCCCGTAACGGAGGCTGGACTCTTTCTTCAAAGCTAGAGTCATTTCTTCAGGGAAGGCTTCGTCTCCAAGATATTGGGCGATGGCGGTATCATACATGGCTACATGCTGGAAGGCTTTGAAGGCTAGCATTTTTCTTTCCTCCAAATCCACATCACCCTGACGCAGTTTGGGGAGGATTTGATTGTAATCTTTAGGGTCGACTATCACTAGAACGGAAGGGAAATT
Source organism: Chloroflexota bacterium (assembly GCA_015222255.1). GTDB lineage: Bacteria > Chloroflexota > Dehalococcoidia > GIF9 > AB-539-J10 > JADFUX01. The sequence continues at coordinate 3,282 of JADFUX010000047.1, read as the reverse complement.
CTTGGCTGCGGAACGAATCATACTGGGTCCACCAATATCAATGTTCTCCAGCGCCTCATTCAAGGTAACATCACTTCTTGTCACGGTCTCGACAAAGGGGTAGAGATTTATCACAACCATGTCGATAGTCTTAATACCGTTTTGTGCTAGCTCAGCCAGGTGCTGAGGCAAGTCACGTCTTGCCAGAATGCCGCCATGGACTGCGGGATGCAGTGTCTTCACTCTGCCATCAAGGATTTCAGGGAAACCGGTAAGTTCCGAGATGCTGTGGACTTTGATTCCAGACTCCTCCAGTGATTTCTTGGTGCCTCCGGTACTGAAAAGCTCGATGTCTGATTCTTGCAGGCCTCGAGCAAAATCAGCTATGCCTGTCTTATTTGAAACACTTAGAATAGCACGCATAGGCCCTCCTTCAAATTACCGTTGTTGTGTCTTGGCTCTTCGCCTTAGCTATTTCACCGATTACTTTAGTTTGGGGCAGAGCTTTGGTGATTTTTCCTAGCTCACCGCTTGAGCAGATGATTACCATGCCTATTCCCATATTGAATACTTGATACATCTCCGCCTCGTCAATATTGCCCTTTCCTTGGATAAGCCCGAAGATTGCAGGAATCTCCCAGGAACCTTTATGAAATGTCGCGGCAAGACCGTGGGGCAAGATGCGAGGAACATTTCCCATAAGTCCACCGCCGGTGATATGGGCCAAGCCTTTGATCAAGGGCAGGACTGGTTTAAGTTCGTTGTAGTAGCACTGGTGGTGTCGGAGCAATTCATCGCCCAGAGTCCTCCCCAGTTCGGGATAGAAGTCACTGAGGCACGAGGGGTTATCCTCTATTCTAAAAACTCGCCGCACCAGCGAATAGCCGTTGGTATGCAGACCACTGGATGGTAATCCGAGAATCACATCACGCGGTACTATGGAACTGCCATCGATGATACTTCTCTTTTCCACTATTCCAACAATAAAGCCGACTAAGTCATAGCTACCCTCGGAGTAGATGCCCGGCATCCCGGCAGTCTCACCACCGATGAGTGAGCAGCCGACTTCCTTACAAGCGTGGACTATACCTGTAATAATGGCTTCTATCTGTTCAGGCACAAGTTGGCCCATGGCAATATAGTCGAGAAAGAAAAGTGGGTCAGCACCACAGCAAAGAATATCGTTAACACAATGATTGACGATGTCAATGCCTACAGTTTCATCCCTGCCCAGGAGTGAAGCTATTTTCAGCTTGGTGCCTACTCCGTCAACGCTGGAGACTAAGACCGGCTCATCATATCCCTTAAGCTGAAACATGCTGCCGAAGGAGCCAAAATTCAAGACTTGGGGGCAAAAAGTGGATTGTGCTTGCCTGGCGATGGATTCCTTTATTTTGTCGGCTGCTTCAATGTTGACGCCGGCAAGGGCGTAAGTTTGCTTACTGCTAGCCTGCAACAAGCTCCTTCTGGGGCGATGTTTCCAAAGCCAACTTGTCCATTGCCATTTGCACTGGAATGGGATAGTCGCCGGTAAAACAAGCCATGCAAAAAATCTCCTTGGGTAGATCCACAGCGTGGATTAGACCCTCAAGGCTAAGGTAACCAAGTGAATCGGCACCAAGATAGTCTCTAGTCTCTGGAATAGTCTTTCTGGCAGCGATGAGTTCCCATTGACTGGCCATATCTACACCTAAGAAGCAGGGATGGCGGATGGGAGGCGCACAAATGCGGAGGTGAACCTCTTTGGCGCCCGCGTTCCTTAGCAAGCTGACTACGTGAGGGGTGGTGGTGCCGCGAACAATGCTATCATCAACAACCACTAACTTCTTCCCCGCAATTATCCTGGAGAGGGGATTGAACTTCAATTGAACGCCTAACTCTCTCAGCCTTTGGTCAGGCTCAATAAAGGTGCGCCCTACGTAGCGGTTCTTGAGCAACCCCTCACAATACGGGATACCTGAGGAGTTGGAGTAACCAATGCCAGCGGCAGTAGCGGAATCAGGAACGCCCATAACCAAATCGGCATCAACAGGGTGTTCTTGGGCTAGAATGCTACCCATAGCTTGCCTCGCCTGGTAAAGCAGCTTGCCTTGAATAATGCTGTCGGGGCGAGCGAAATAGATATACTCAAATATGCATAATGCTTTCTTATCGCTTTTTCTCTGGAAGGTTTTGAGTCCGCTCTGGTTGATCACTACGATTTCTCCAGGCTCGATGTCTCGGCAGAACTGAGCCCCTATATGATCCAAGGCGCAGCTTTCCGAAGCAATCACCCAACCGCTATCAATGGTTCCCAGGCAGAGGGGGCGCACTCCTAGAGGGTCGCGAACTCCAATAAGCTCATCTTCAGTCATAATCACCAGAGAATAAGCTCCTTGGAGCCGTGGCATAGCATATTCTATTTTCTCCTTGCAGCTTCGCCCGGGGGAACCTAAGATAAGGTTGGCGATAACTTCGGAATCAGTGGAGGTGTGGAAGCTGTAGCCAGCTTCGCGAAGTTCGTCGTGGAGGGGCTTAGCATTAAGGATATTGCCGTTGTGTGCTAAGGCAAGGGTCAATTCCTCTGATTTCACCAGGATAGGCTGGATGTTAGCTCGCTTGCTTGATCCCATAGTGGAATAGCGGTTGTGCCCTATGGCTATATGTCCTTTGAGTTGAGCGAGGTGGTTTTCGGTGAATACTTGCGATACCAGCCCCATGTTGGCGCGGATGTTCAATCCGTTCCCCTCGGTCACAGCGATGCCGGCGCTCTCCTGCCCGCGGTGCTGGAGAGCAAAGAGGCCAAAAAAGGTAAGCCGAGCTACATCTACTCCGAGGGCATAGACTCCGAAGATACCACAACTCTCACGCATGAAAAGCTGGCTTCAACAGGTATTATAGGCCTTTGTAACTTTGAAGTCAATTTGGTATTGTGCTCGTTCGCTGATTGGTGTCGCATTTTCTTTCATGAGTTTTTCTGCTCTTGGAGTGGCACCATAACTGTAGGCGTGAGCTTTTGAAGTCGCCCATCGATGCTTGAGGCCCGATGCTACGAAAAAGGCTTCGGCATTGGCAATACAGAAGAATGAAGTTCCCTTCCTGGTGCCATGAATATCTAAGCTGTCACATGTCTGTCTGAACGAGCTGCTGTAGCGTGCTTTGTCAAGAAAGCGAAATCGTGCAAACGGAGGAGCGCTGTTGCTTCCGTGTCAGCATCTAGCCTTAAGCCAATCCAATACACTGGTCATAGCTTTTTCTTCAAGGCGTAGCTTATGCTTAGCGCCGGGGATTATGGCTATCTCTTTAGGCTCCTTGGCTTTCTGG
>JADFUX010000004.1 GCA_015222255.1 Chloroflexota bacterium | reverse complement strand
TTCCACCCCTGCATATTGGCCTCACTCAGGCCCGCGTATTCTTCTGGGCATTGCTTTTGGGCGAGCTCTTGTGGCCGTGAGCATTATCCCCTTTCACTTTGATCAAAACCTCTCTCACCTTTGAGATTGCTGTGGGGTGCAAACCCTTACCTAAGATACCTTGCAGTTCAGTTAGTGCCTCTTCTACGCTCATGTGTTACCTCCTCTAATTGTTGCCTCGCCGAGGTTAGTGCGGCAGTCTTCGCTGACGGGGCGCTACGTCACCAAGCTGCTGTGTGGGACAGGCTTCATCTCCTATAAGCCCTTTTCCACGGTTCGTTCTTGAATGCCAGATAGTCCCTGATTGCCTCCCTAAGCGTATTTGCCGCCAGAAGGGCACAGTGAAGGCTCTCCTCAGGCAGTCCTCCCAGGGCATTCAGGATGTCATCCTGCTTGATTTTCTTAGCTTCTACGAGGCTCTTTCCCCTAACCATTTCGGTGACCGTACTGCCGGAGGCAATGCTGGGTCCACAGCCGTCGGTCCAGAAAGTGACATTTATGATCCTCCCGTTATTTACCCTGAGATATATCTCCATGGTATCCCCACAGGGACCAGTTACGCTCGCAAATCCATCGGGAGCTTGAATTTGCCCCAGATTTCTTGGGTTAAAGAAATGGTCGATTGTCTTCTCTGTGTAAACCCTGCGCATATCCTCCATGACAGATTGTTCTAGCTCCTTAAAGGAGTCATCAAATGCTGATGTCATTCTCCCGACTCCTCCTGCGGTAAGATTTGCAGGTAATACCTGCTTTGCCAACTGCCTGCACAATTTTCTCCTTCATGCTGTGTTCGCTATCTCCAAAGTAGAGGTGGCTCTTGCATCTACAGTCGCTTGAGCCGAAGCCAGGGATAGATTCGAATCCCCTGGCTAGAGCTTGAGCCAAAACGCATTCCTCTCTCTGCTTGCTGGGGTACAAGAGTATTTCCCAAACATCAGCCTCATTAAGAAGGTAATCGATATGCCAGTGAGGCTTTTTCTCCTCCTTTAGGTGATGAGCTAACCTCGCCTTGAACCCATTCATAGCGGAGCCCACATAGGCATATAAGGCCTTAGGGAAGTAGATATAGCCTAGCTTGCCTATCAGGATATCCTTCCCAGTAACAAGCCTAACCAGCAATAAGTAGCTACCGTTCACCTTTTATCATTTAAGACCGCAGCGAGATTAGCAGAAATCTCAGATACGGCATCCGAACTGTACCTTTCAATCTCCCCTGCATCACACAGTCTGGCTAACTCCGGGTCAATAGGCAAGATCCCTAAGAGAGGCGCTCCAGAAGCTGTAGCCATGTCTTTGCCTTTACTCCGGCCGAAGATTTCCAGTTTTTCGCCTGTCTCAGGCAGCAAGAGATAGCTCATATTCTCCACCACCCCTAGCACACGAACATTCATTTTGTGTGCCATTTTCACTGCCTTCATCACTATCATCTCCGTCAAGTCCTGGGGAGTGAAAACAGCGACTACTCCGGAAAGAGCTACTATTTGCATCACTGTCAACGGCGCATCTCCTGTGCCAGGTGGCAAGTCTATTACCAGATAGTCGAGCTTGCCCCAGAGTACCTCCTCCCAGAACTGAGTAATGGCTTTGGACATGAGAGGACCCCGCCAGATAACCGCTTCATCTTCACTGGGCAATAGAAGGTTCATGGACATAACCTCGATCCCAGACCTGGATAATATGGGTAAAATGCCTGTCTCACTGCCGCTGGGGCGAGCATTTAAGCCAAACATCTTAGGAATGCTGGGACCGGTAATATCAGCATCAAGTATGCCGACATCTCTACCTTCCCGAGCCAGGGAAGTAGCCAGTAGGCTAGCTACCAAAGACTTGCCTACTCCCCCTTTGCCGCTCATTACCGCTATGATTCTCTCAATCTGGTTCAGCTCCTTGGGTTTGACTTCGACGAGATCAACAGCAGCTTCGGTGACACCTTGAAGCTCACGAACTGCGCTGGCTGCTTTGTCTCTGAGCCAACCATGATACTCGGTGGGGAGCGCAGTCGAAGCCAAAGTGACTTTTGCCCTGCTATCTTCGACTTCGATGCTCCGGACCAAATTCATCTGCACCAGGCTGCGCGTCACTCCGGGGACTGGCACCTCATTCAGTACTTCCCTTACTTGTGCTTTGATGTCTGTGGCATTATTTTTCATCTAGGTTACCTTATCCCTCCTTCTATACAGTATGATGTATACTGTTAGCGAGTTCTCACTTCTATAATATGCTCATAATAAGGGCCGCCAGCAGGAATTGACTTCCCATCGATACCTGCGGCTCATATGTGGGACTAATTGCAAACCTTCATCACCGCATTTCTCATTGACATGCTGGCAATTGTTCCTTAGCCGACCATAGAGTCCAACAACAGCACTTCTATGTCTTACCTCCGCACTTGGTTCGCCACTGTGAATCACGGCAATATCCCTGCCTGCTAGTGGTCGCATGGATTATCGTCGGTAGCTAACGTGCCTCCTATACATTTCATGACTGCTATCTCCGGGTCATCTTCTAGCGTGCCAGTGACGACTTGAATGCGGTTCTCTGTGAAAATGGTCTGTGCTCTGGAGCCCATGCCACTGGCTATGATGACAGAGATCCCTTCCTCAGCAAGCCACCCTGGAAGAAATCCGGGCTCGTGTCCTGGTGAAGCTACTACCTCGTTCTTCATAATCGCGTTTCTCGTCTCATCAACATCGAAAAAAGCAAAATGGCTGCAATGGCCAAAATGGGCAGCCACTTTACCATCTGTTACGGGCACTGCGTATCTCATTTGTAACTGTCCCTCCTGCAGGCGCTGTCTAGAGAGCAAGGAGGCGCCTCGCAACGTTCTGTTCTGCCACAGCATGTTCTCCCGGGCATAGAGGCGCTCATCCTTATATTATAAGAGGCAGAGAAAACCTTCTCCAGATTCTTGCTGCCGCACGACGGGCATTCAATACTCTCATTGCCACTCCGAAGAAGCATCTCCGAGGTGTCGCCACACTCTAGGCACCTGTATTCATAAATTGGCATTTCCTCCCTCCTATTTGTCTTGCTTGTCCAGTTCTGTTGAAATCGCTTGCCACAGCTCTTCTATCTGCTGAGTTACTTTGCTGTTAGAATACTGCACCACCGGCAGTCCTTTGGCCAGTGCCTCAGTTATTATGTTATCAAAGAGGATTTTTCCCCCTATCTCTATGCCTTCGCTATAGCAATAATTCTCGATGCGGTGAGTGTTCTCTTCATTAATGTCGTATTTATTTATGCAGACCATGGGAAGAACACCAAAGTGACGGCAAAGGCTGACAACTCGCTCCAGGTCATGAATTCCCGATAGTGTAGGCTCGGTCACCAGCAACGCCAGATTTGCCCCAGATAGAGAAGCAATGGCGGGGCAGCCAATCCCAGGCGGACCATCAGTGATGATATGATGGAGATCTCCTTTCTCAGCTATGAGCCTGGCTTTGTTCCGGACCAGGGTTACTAGTTTACCGGAGTTTTCCTCAGCGATTCCCAACCTGGCATGCACAAGGGTGCCATAACGTGTGTCCGATGTGAACCAGTGTCCCGCCATGCATGAGTGCATGGTAACAGCATTAACGGGGCAGACCTGATAGCAGAAGCCGCAACCTTCGCAGGAGATGGGGTCAACCGTGTAGTCCTGTATTGCCTCAAAGCGGCAGAGTTCCTGACAAAGTCCACACTCGGTGCACTTCTCTTCGTCAATAAAGGCTACCTGTCCGCTCCAAAACTCGTTTTCTTCCTTGACCTCAGGTTGGAGGAGGAGGTAAAGGTCGGCAGCGTCGACGTCGGAGTCAACTAGCACCTTGCTTCGAGCCAAGACAGCAAAGCAAGCCACTATGCTTGTCTTTCCCGTTCCTCCCTTGCCACTGAGAACTACAACCTCTTTCACTTATCCTGTTCTTGTTTGCGCCGAGTATAGACCCGGAAAAGTTTCTCACCGCTCGCTTCATAACAGTCGGTGCACCGGCCAACATCCTCAGGCTTGACCTCCTCAAGATATACGTCGAAGTCAAGCTCCTTATACATTTCTACCATCCTCTGTACATGATCACCACTATCTATAGCCACCTCTTCCCACCCCATTTCCACCATCTCCTTGCTCACTTCACCACCTGACTAGCTGAGACTATCTGTTCGATATCCTGGAGGAGCGTAAGAAAGGCATCACGCCATTGAGGCATACCCTCTATCAAGGGGATTCCTTTTGAATAGAGTATAGCAATCTCCCTGTCCAAAGGGATTTTGAGCAAAACAGGAATCTTTTCCTCAACACAATAGCGTTCAACTCTGTCATCACCCACGCCAACACGGTTGATGATGACACCACACGGGATTTGCAATTTCTGCACTACTTCTACTGCCAGCGAAAGGTCATTTAGTCCGAAGGGAGTGGGCTCGGTTACCAAAAGGCAAAAATCAGTTCCCTTCACCGCTTCTACTACAGGACAGGAAGTCCCTGGGGGGACATCGATGATCACTGTCCTTGTGGGGTCGACATGCTTCTTCACTTCTCTGATGATGGGTGGTGCCATTGGTTCCCCTATAGTGAGCTTCCCTTGAATAAGCTCCACATTCCCGCAGTGTCCTCTTTCAAGAACCCCTATCTCTCTCGACTCTTCCGTGATGGCAGATTCGGGACATAGATAGGAACATGCCCCACAGCCATGGCATAGCTGGGCGAAGATGAGTACCTTAGTTTGAACTACAGCGATGGCATTATAGACACAGACTTCAGCACATTTGCCACAATAGGTACATTTTGTCTCATCTACTTTGGGGACAGCGATAGACACCGGTTGGCTTTGATCCACCTGCAAATGGAGAAAAATATGAGCGTTGGGTTCTTCTACATCGCAGTCTAACAATTGCACTTTGGCGTTGCTGCTCAGGGCAAGAGCCCAACTCGTAGCCACCAGCGTCTTTCCAGTGCCTCCTTTGCCACTCGCAACAGAAATTACCATTTATCCATCAATCGCAGTTGCACCAGGAATTATAGGATGACTTGAAGCGCGTTACGGGGTCTTGCGTGTAATGACTGCATGACAGCATTCATCCCCCGCCCCGGCACTGTAACTGTTTCAACTAACTCTAACTTCGGTTGCACTTAAACGTCTTATTATTTCGGGCTCGACTTATTCCCTAGCCATCTTTTGCCCGCATTTAGGGCAACTCAGGTTGTAGCAGGGAACGCCTACTTGATGAGGAACTCTCGTTCCACAACTAGGGCAAACACAGTCTCCGCTGGGGCCTGCCCCGGCACGGTTTCCTCCCATCCTACCCATACCCCTGCCGCGCCCTAATCCTCTCCCTGTTCCTGGCCCTTGGCCGTATGGGCCTGTGCCATCTCCTCTAGGCATGAAAATACCTCCGGATTTCTTTCCTCCGTTACCACATTGGTGGGAGACCGCAAACACCGCTGCTACAAGTGGGGCAGCTCATATTTGGCGTTTCGCTTGGCCCCCGACTGAAGAACGTAGAGAATACCTTTCGAGGGTTTTGGGCATGGCACTTAGGACAATTCAGTTTAGAGCCATCCTCGCCTAGGGACTGGCGAACCTCAAACTTCTCTCCACACCCAGCACATTCATACTCATAGATTGGCATAACTCACCTCCCTATTTTCCTTTCCCCAGCTCCTCAATCCGGCGTTGAATTTCACTTAATTGCTGCCCCAGCATCTGAGCTTCACTTTTGAGCAGCTCTATCTCTTGCTCTGGGCTCGTTGCCTGAGGTGCTGCTTGAGGCATGACTCCTGGCCCCATGCCCATACCTCTGCCCATCCCCATACCTCTGCCCATACCTCTGCCCATCCCCATACCTCTGCCCATGCCCATACCGGGAGTAGTTCCCATTCCGGAATGAGCAGCTACACTAGGTTGGGTGTCTGGTTGAAGCCTGCCTGATTTGTAGGCTTCAACCACATCTGCTACTCTGCCAGCAACGCCAGTGATCACCTGAAGACCTGCCGCCGCAAGTGTCTGGTAAGCATTAGGCCCACAATTGCCGGTGAGAATTACCTGCACTCCTTTATTAGCAATCATTTGACCTGCGCTAATGCCTGCTCCCCCAGCAGCCGCCATGCTGGAATTCTCCAAAGCCTCAAACTCCATAGTCTGAGGGTCAACAATGACAAAGTATTGACATCGTCCGAAGCGGGGATCTACTTCAGCATCTAGGCTAGGGCCTGTTGCTGTTATCGCGATTCTCATGCTACACCTCTTTCCTTATTCTTCCGTCTCTAGCTCCTTCATTCTACCATCTATTTGCTCCAGTTGTCCCCTTATCGCCTCCGCCTGGCTCCTCAGGAAATCCAGTTCCTGCTCCCGAGTCATCTGCGGAGCAAAAGGATAGCCTGCTGTTGCTCCATAATAAGGCATAGCCCCAGGGCTACCATAAGCTTCTGGAGCCGGCTGCCCAGCCATCATGTCAGGAGGCGGAGCAGAGCCTCCATAGTAAGGCATTGTCCCCAGACTACCGTAGTAGGGATAGCCTGGCGTCATGGGCATTCCTGCAGCTCCGCTAAGGAAATAGCCACATCGAGGCAATCCTCCTCTGCCTACACCAACAAAGGGCCAGGGAGGGGAACTTCCCCGAAAGCCGAATCCCCATCCTCCCCCTCTTCCAAATCCTCTACCTCCAAAACCATTTGGCATTTTTCACCTCCTATTGTCCTCTAAGTTCCGAAAGCCTTTTTCTCACTCCCTCTAATTCGGTTGTGAGACATCTTTCCTGGTCTTCAAGTATCCTTATCTCCTCTTCCTTAGGAATAGCCCATGGATATCCGTAACTAGGCGGGTAACCATATCCATGGGGAGCCCCTCCCCAATGCCATCCCCAAGGATGCCAACCTCCAAACCAGGGCCACATTCTATCACCTCCTTCAGAAACTCACAAACCTAGTGCCAGGGATACCAATAAGGACTGCATCTCCATCAGCCGCGACGCCTGCAGAGCCCCGTCAACGCCACTGCGCCAATATCGGCACTCGACAAAGGCAGGCTCAGAATAAATCTCTCTCGCCTCCTTTCGAGAGCCATTGCACTTTGGTTTACCTCCATCTTGGATAACTGTAGGGATACTGGGAGTAAGGGGCATAACCTGGGCCAAAATGTGGGTAGCCATAGGGATATCCCGAAGGCGGACCGTAACCGGCGCCATAGTACGGATATCCGTAGGGCCCTCTCGAACCCCGGAGCCAGCCTCCCGGTATCGGATTGGCAAAACCAGGTCTAGCAAAACCGCCACAAAAGCCCGCTCCTCTCCCCGTCATCGGTCCCAATCCCCTTGGTCCGGTTCCATCTCCAAACGGCATCTCGATCACCTCCTTTCTTCTTTAGCTGAGCTTACTGCTTACCGTGGGTAACCGCTGTAAGGCTGCGGTATGCCATATCCATAGTATGGGTAACCACCATAGGGCTGCTGCACGCCATATCCTCCATACGGCATACCATAGCCACCGCCAAGCCAGCCTCTGCCAAAACCTCTACCCCAGCCTCTGCCGAAACCCATGCCGCGGCCTCTTCCCCAGGCAAACCAACCTCTGCCAAAACCTCTACCCCAGCCTCTGCCGCCACCAAACCAACCTCTTCCAAATGGCATCTTCCTTCACCTCCTTTTCCTATTGTTTATCTCCATCTCCCGCGCCGAAAGCCCCTGCCGTGCCCCCTCCCAAAGCCGAATGGAGGCAGGGGCGTTGCCTGAATATTCACGCTAGAGCAAATCGGACAAGATAAGGGAAGCTTGTTTGCCACAGCTTCGAATGGAACGTCCCACTCGTGTCCATCGTTATTGCATCTGAAGCGATGCTGAGCCAATCCAAAGTTTCCTCCCTGAATTTGAATTGCCTTTCCGTTGACTAGAGCATCGGCTAATTTGCTTCGGCCCGACTCTAATACGCGGTGGAAAGTCTGCCTGGATATCTGCATCCTCTGAGCACATTCTTCCTGCTCTAATCCCTCCAAATCCTTAAGGCGAATGGCTTCGGTCTCCTCCAGCGAAAGGCG
>JADFUX010000046.1 GCA_015222255.1 Chloroflexota bacterium | reverse complement strand
TCTGCTGCTGAACTGACGTCTAAGGATGTCGTGATTGAGGTAGGTCCTGGCCTAGGCATCCTAACTAAGAAGCTGGCTGAGGAAGCAGCCAGAGTCATCGCAGTGGAGCTAGACCCTAGATTGGTTAACGTCCTGAGAAGAGAGCTTCCTCTTTTCACTAACGTCAGAATTATCCAAGGTGATATACTTAAGATTACCCCAGCACGACTTCTGGAGGATGATTTAGGAGCACTTGAGGCTGGGCGAAGCTACAAAGTTGTTGCCAATCTGCCGTACTATATTACTTCGCCAGTTTTACGTCACTTCTTGGAGGCTTCATGGAAGCCGTCACTGATGGTGGTAATGGTGCAGAAAGAAGTGGGCGAGGCTATAGCCGCTGCTCCTGGCAAAATGAGCTTGCTCAGTGTTAGGACACAATTCTACGGTAAGCCAACCATCATAACTCAGGTGCCGCGTCAGAGCTTCTATCCTCCGCCGAAAGTGGACTCGGTCGTTTTGCGCCTTGATGTTTACTCTAAGGTGCCTATGGAAATGTCCGATGCTGGCGGTTTCTTTGATATAGTTACCAGGGGGTTTAGCTCACCTCGCAAGCAGCTTCGCAATTCTCTGGCTCAAGGTCTAGGAATGACACCGGATCAAGTTGCCTTACTGCTGGGGAAAGCTGGGATAGGAGCTAAGCGGCGGGCGGAAAGCCTAAGCCTGGAGGAGTGGGGAAGAGTATGGGAGCTTTTTGAACCGCCTAGCAAACTATCGCCATGTTGACTGTCTATGCGCCGGCCAAGGTAAATCTTATTCTCGAGGTCTTGGGTAAATACGACGATAATTACCACCAAATCTCCAGCATCGTTCAAGCAGTGGGTCTCTGGGATAGTCTCAACTTCGAGCTGGCTGATGAAATATCCTTTACGTGCAGTGAGCCAAGCTTAGAAGCGGGCAACCTGGTTACAGAGGCTGCTATGCTTCTCAAAGAAATCACAAAATACGGCAAAGGAGTGAGAATCGAGCTTTGCAAGCACATACCTTGGGGGGTGGGATTGGGAGGAGGCAGCAGCGACACCGCCACAACCCTCTTAGCTCTTAACGAGCTTTGGGGGATCCATTTGTCAAGGTCTGGCTTGCTCCATCTGGCATCCAGACTAGGTTCAGATGTCCCCTTCTTTGTCTATGGAGGCACGGCTCTAGTGGAGGGTAAGGGAGAAAAGGTGACTCCCCTACCAACCCCGCGCACTACTTGGTTTGTGTTGCTCGCCCCACCCCTGCCCAAAATCCCAGGCAAAACGAGGCAACTCTACAATAGATTAAGCGCTAGCCATTTCACAAAGGGAGATTTCGTTCAGGCAGCTTTATCATCTTTGATGCAGGGAAAAACGATTGAGGCCTCACTTCTATTTAACGTTTTCGACGAAATTAACTCTGATATCTTTCCCCAGATCGATGAATACAAGAGTAGGTTCAGGGAAGCTGGAGCCCCTAGCGTGTGTCTCTCTGGCTGTGGATCCTGTCTTTTTACTATCCTCTATGAAGAGGACGAAGCTAATGAGCTATGCTCATGTCTACAGAGGCAGGGGCTAGAATGCTATGTGGCGTCTTCACTCCTCAGGTGAGTTGATGGCTGAGTTAATCATAGCGACAAAGGAAAGGCGAAAGAGGTGGCTTAAGACCGCAGTTTATGGTCTAGCCCTCGTTGGTCTTAGTATTGGCCTTGTCTATCTGCTTCGGTATCTGATAGCCCATTTCGATATATCAGTGCAAGAGTATGCTACTACAGCTTATCTGGTTGTTTTTGCAACCTCCTTAGTATGTAATGCCAGTATTTTTGTTCCTGTGGCCATTCACATATTTGTGATGATAGCAGTAGCATCAACGTGGAACCCTCTTGTCACAGCTCTTGTAGCCAGCGTGGGTGGTGCCTTAGGGGAAATCACCGGCTATTATGCTGGTTATTTGGGAAAGAGGATAGCAATACCCAAGAACACGCCAGGGTACAGCAAGGTCGTACACTGGATGGACCGATATGGGCCGTTGGCTGTTTTCCTTATTTCCCTCCAACCCATTTTGCCTTTTGATGTAGCCGGGTTGCTTGCGGGAGCCTCAAGAATGCCATTGTGGAAGTTTCTATTGGCCTGCTGGGCGGGAAAATTCCCTAAGTATATTCTGCTGTGTTATTTCAGTACTCAGATTCTCCAGTTCTTGCCTTCATGGTTTTAACCGACAGGGCTAGCTTTTGTTCGTCATCCCTGGTCTTTGTTTGCCCATCCAGCCTTGCTTTGAGCAGCTTCCGAAGTATCTCGCCTACTTCTGGGCCTGGGGGAATGCCTAACTTTGTTAAGTCCTCTCCACTAAGATGGGCCTTCACGTACCTCAACTCATCCAAGAATAGACTGAGGTGCCGATATGTTGTTGAAGATTCTGAGGCTATGGCGCTGGCTTGTATGGCCAATGGATCGTAGTGCTCAAGCAAGTAATAAATCTCACTGCGTTTCATTAAAGGCTTATCTAGGAGGTGCAGATGAGCTCTGAGATCAAGTGTATCACGCAGTGCTTGAGCAAGTTTTCTTGGCATATTGAGGCGGCGAAGGAATTGCTCATTTCTCTTCTGGCTAAGAGAATAGGCAAGTAGGCAGAAATAGAGCGGCACTGTCTGGCCTGACCTATTCAGTTGGCGAGCTTTGCCGAATTTCTCAGTCATCCATTGATTGGTTTTGAGAGGCAAGTCTATCCTTTTCAGCACTCCCAAACGGCTGAGCCGGTTCAGGACATGTTCAGGACATTTCTCTTTAAGGATTAGCTCCAGCTCATGCCTTATTCTGTCACCGCTTATCGTATCTAGCATGGCAATATCACGTGTAAGCAACTGAGCAGTCTGTGCTTCAAGCTCAAATCCCAGTCGTTGCTCGTAGCGGATAGCTCGCAGAATTCTGGTGGCATCATCAGTGAAGCTCCTTGGATGTAGGATGCGAATGAGGCGGTGTTCCAAATCTTCTTTTCCCTTACAGGGATCGATCAACTCTCCGTAATTGCTTGGGGCAAGGGATATGGCCATAGCATTGATAGAGAAATCTCGGCGAAAGATATCATCTTTGATGGTGCCTGGAGCGACGGTTGGCAGTGCGCCAGCCTTAGCGTAGGTTTCGTTCCGTGCGCTAGCCAAATCTATGACGAAATCTCCCTGGCTGAGCTTGGCGGTGCCAAAGCGACGATGCAGGATCGCTTTCGCTGAGCTAATTTCGGTTACTTGCTGAGCCAGAGTCACTGCATCCCCTTCAACTACCAAATCTATGTCGAAGCTGGGGCAGGCCAGAAGCAAATCACGCACCACCCCTCCAACGAGATACAAGCTTTGCCCTAGCGCTAGAGCTTGTGTGCCAATGTCCCGAATCAATTGCTCAAGCTGTTGAGGCAAATACTGTTCAAGTTGATAAGCAAGATTTGTCTGTCCTGTCATTGTGAACTCGCTGCTTTATCCTTCTGACCTGCGAGCGAAGAATCCCTCCAATCGAAGTTTATTATACGATGCAGTGCGTTAATTTGGTACTTTGTCTCACAACACTCGGATGGTGATAGAACCGTGGAACACTAACATATTGCTAGCGCTTGCACGCTGGGACTCTATGGCACAACTCTCTAGAAGTAACCTGTGCCCAAGGCCCAATGAGCTTCAGCTTTTCAGACTCCACAACTTCTTGGCCAGCTCCTCTATGTATGGCTTATTTTCGAGCTTTCCTTTCCAGCTATCAGGAATGGATTCAATGCCGAGATACGCTCCCGAGATAGCTCCTGTCATGGCTGCAATAGTGTCTGTGTCCCCACCTAAGCTGATAGCATAAAGAACGGCTTTCGAGAAAGAATCGTGGTGGAGCAGGAAGGAGTATATGGCTGTGGGCACCGAATTGAAAGCCTCAATCCCATTGCCTAACTCAGCAACAATCTTGGCCTTATCCTGCTCGGTGAGAAGCGTCGCCACCCTGCTCAGTCTCTGCCTATAAATGTCCTCTTTGGCATAGGTGCTCAGTTTTGCTAAGAAATCGCTCCGGCTAAAGGATGACGATGGCTCAAGATTTGTGGCCAGAGCAATGGCATAAGCCTGCAGAGCAGCGCCTTCTTGGCCCAAACTGTGGGCGTGGGTAATCTGGCTTGACTTATAAGCGACCTCGCCCAGCCTATCCAGGCTATCATGGTAGAACACGCCTATCGGAGCAACCCTCATCGCTGAGCCGTTGCCGTAGGACCCACCGCCATACAGTCTTTGGGCTGCCTTATCCCAGGGCTCGCCACTTCTTATCAATCGAAATATACGCGGTGGCCCTGGACCGTAGCCACGAAACGGGTCGAGCTCATAGTTCCTGACGAAGGTCTGTGCCATGTCCTCACCATCGAAGCCTTTGCACCTAATCAATGACTCAGCGACGCCAATCATCATGTGAGTGTCATCAGTATAGACTAGAATGTCTCGCCTTTCAGTCACCGATTCGATTTCTTCGAGCCCAACCCTATACCACCCTTCGAATGGCGCTCCTAGGGCATCTCCCACTGCTGTGCCCAGCAACGAGCCTAAGAACTTCGACACGAAAGTCCACTCACCCATTCTTGCTTCGGCTATCTTGTGTGACAACTCATTATACACGATTGAATAGCACGCCCTGATTTCCCCCCAAGCTCGCTTTGTCGGTCAGGTCCTC
>JADFUX010000045.1 GCA_015222255.1 Chloroflexota bacterium | reverse complement strand
CGGGTAGCGATATCTAGAATTTCCTTGAGAATTTCTTTAGGAACTGGGTCGGGCTTATAGCCCCTTATACTCTTCCGTGATCGTACGGCCTCTAGAATATCCATTGATTGCCTCCTTTCCAAGCACTAAACCTAGAGCTAGAATTCAGCCTACCTTACCATGCAATTGTCAGTTGTGCAATCGTAACAAAGCCTGCGAGCCTTGTAATTAAGAGTCGCTTTTGATTGCCATGCCTATCTCTGAGATGAAGGAAAGAATATTGTAGAAGTATCTTTGTTAGTTCTTCGTTTGGCAGGGGCCAATGAGTATTCAATGTTATCATCTTTACCCATTTCTGAAAATGACGTTTTGCTTCAAGAGGATTGTTGCCTATAGTCCCGAGCCAAAATCACTCGTTCGCCATAGGGAGGGTGGTCGTGAAACAGAAGCTTTGCCCAACGGCTAGGTTCAGCTTGTTGCAGGTTTTGGTTGGTTAGCTTGGTCATTAGACTGGTAAAGGCTTGAGGATTGTTGCTTAACTCCAACGCAGCTTTATCTGCCTCCAATTCAATATGGCGGCTATACCAATTAAGCAGGGGTTGCAAGGATAACATCAAGATAGCCAAGATCAGGATTAGCCAAGGGAGAGCAGCCAAGTCGTTTATCCCTTGGAAAGAAAACAATACCACGCCCGCTTTGAGAGCCAGGTCAGCCAGATAGAATGCCAACAGAAAAGCGACGGCGTGAACTACCATCAGTTTAGCCACATCGTGGTGGAGATGATGACCGAGCTCATGAGCCAAAGTGACTTCTATCTCGTCCGCCGAGTATCCCCGGAGCAGAGTGTCACTGAGAATGATACGCCTGGATCTGCCCCAGCCGGTTAGCAAAGCGTTGGCTGTGGTGGATTTACTACTCAAATCCATGGTCAACACATCCTTGATATCAACCCCAGCCAATCTAGCCAGGTTTGCTAACCTCTCCTTCATTGCTCCATCCTCCAGAGGTTTCAATCTGAAGAATAAAGGTATGAGAAGAGTAGGGGTTAGCCATGTAAGAAGCACGCTGAGCAGAAAAACAATGACTCCAGCTGCCAGCCACCATAAGGAAGGGAGACCATCCATGAGCCAGTAAACGACTGTAATTAGACACAAACCTAAGAGAAGCCCCAGAGCCAAAGCTTTAGCCTTATCTCCTAGCCAACCCCATAGATTCTGATTCGACAGACCGTAGCGACGAGGCAACACGAAATTCTGGTAGTAGGTCAGCGGCCCCATTACCACACCATACGCGACCACCAGGATAAGCAAATACAAGGCTGCCGCCCAGGGCAAAGGTAAAGACAACCAGTGAGCCAACGCCGCTGAAGCACCAGTGAAAAGGAGAGCTAATAACAGGATAATACTGATTCCAAGCTCTAGGAGCAGTAGACGTCGCGATAATCGGCTATATTCTCGAGCTTTTTCCTGGCGCTCGGGATCAAGGCCAGTTTCCCATAAGATCACGCTAGGTACCCAATTCACCTTTCAAAATGAGCTTGGTGCGGTGGCTCGATTCCGGATATTGGGGAAAACCTAAGGCAGCTAGGACCTGTTCCGGCCTGCCACTGCCACCAGCATCGCAGCGCAATCTCATCCCTAAGACGTATAAGGAGTTGTGATGATTGATGATCCACAAATCATTTACCAAAGCCCTCAAATCATAACAGTGCACTTTATCGCCTCTGAAATGCTGCCACGGTAACTTCTCGGCTTGAAGCAAGCAACTCAAGGAATATCTCATTTCCTGTCCCCTCTTCTCACTTTTTAGCTCGACACGATACTCAGCAGCGGCGAGGGATGACTGCAGGGAGGGGACATTCAGCCCTATTTCGTAGGCTTCAAATATCTCGAAGCCGCGAGACAATTGCCCCTTCACCTTCATGATAAGAGATTGAGGGGGCATCCACTGACTTAGCCATATGTCCATGAGTTCAGCTTCGCTGGTTACCCCTACAGCTAGAGGCGCAGCCACTGCAATTCGTGGGTGAGGTCTAAACCCTTGGGAATAAGCTAAAGGTATTCCTGCGCGCCTCAGTGCTCTTTCCCAAAAACGGACTACATCAAGATGGGAAATGAATTTGACCTCTTCTCCACGACCAAATCGAAGGCGCAGGCGCTGCATCGCTGTCTACGCTATGACCTCTCCGAGTTTTTGGAGGACGTATCTCTTTCCTTAGTCACTACAATTTTCTCTATCTTCATGCCTCGCATTTCAGTTATGACAAATCTCAGGTTCCCGTACTTCAACTGCTCGCCTTGCTTTGGTATCCTGCCAAGATGTGTGAGAATAAAGCCAGCCACTGTCTCATAGTCGCCTGTGGGTAATTCTAATCCCAATTCCTCATTGGCCTCGTCAACCCGAAACCCAGCATCCAGTTGGAAGGTGCTGTCACCAGTCAGCACAAAGTCCCTCTCCACAATGAGTTCATCACCAATATCGCCCACGATTTCCTCAGTTAGCTGGCCCAAGGTAACCATCCCAGCCACACCTCCAAACTCGTCGACCACAAGCACAGCATGATAAGCACCATTTCTCATCTCCGTGAGAAGCTCTCCCAGACGTTTGCTCTCGGGGACGAAATATGCAGGTCGCATAAAATCGTTGATCGCAGCTTCTCTATCTACCCCGTCATCACTTAACTTCAGAAGCACATCCTTGGCAGACAGGATGCCCACCACATTGTCAGTGTTGTCTTTGTACACTGGAAAACGACTATAAGGCCTTCTGGCGTAGATATCCAAGAAATCGCTCAGCTTCGTTCCCTGCTCCACCCAGGCGATTTCGGTTCTGGGAATCATTATCTTGCTTACCTGGCGATCGGTAAACTCAAAGACTTTGTGCAACATCTTCGCCTCGTTCTCCTCTACCACCCCTTCACTTTCGCCTACACTTATTACTGATCGTATCTCACCTTCGCTTACCAGCTCCTTGCCCCCAGGCTGAGGTGCTATTCTACTGAAACGCAAGCCGATGTGACCTAATGCCAGGACAAAGGGGTAGAGGCACAATTCTATTACCCTTAACGGCTTGATATACAGCAGAGACAGCCGTTGAGCATGGTGAACGCCCAGAGTCTTGGGGATGACTTCTGCGAAGATCAAGATTAGTGTTGTTACCCCTAGGGTAGCTATGATTGGGCCCTTTACCGGCCCAAAGACTATCACCGCCATAATAGTGCCCAGTGTAGCTGCAGCCACGTTCACTAGGTTATTTCCCAGCAATACGGTGGCCAGAAACTTCTCCGGCTTCTCAGATGCTTTGGCTAACCGCTCCGCGCCCTTAACACCTGTTTCTACCAGATATTTTATGCGGAGCTTAGGCAAGGAAATGAACGCCGACTCAGCGCTGGAAAAGAAAGCCGAGACGGCCAGGCAGGCTAGAAAGGCTAAGAAAAGCCAACTATCGACGTCTTCCACACCCTACCACCCCCTCAATTCCCCATCAAACAATCTGATCACTTGTTACGATAACCTTCCACGCTTATGGTCTAACCGTTCATAAATCACAATAGCACTAACCAGCAAGCTTGTCAAAGAACTATCGTGATCAGCGCCAGGACAGAGCATCTTCCAAGCCATTATCAGAGACTAAATCCCCCGTTATGGCTGCCATCTGTGCCGCGCTCAGCCACAGCCGTTCGCTATCTCCTACTCAACTGTATTGCTGTCGGGATCCTCACGCGTGCCTCGCGAGATGAGCCGCTGGCTTGACAGTCTCCTTCCTCAATTCTATACTGTTGGCGACCAAATTGGTCAACAATAGACGTAGTATGATGAAGCTCTCTACTAAAGGACGATACGGAACCAGGGTACTTCTTGATTTGGGCCTTCACTGGGGTGAGGGACCAATTCTGTTGAAAGATATCGCCCGAAGGCAGGAGATCTCACTGCCGTACCTAGAGCATCTAATCGCCCCTCTCATAGCGGGAGGCATGGTAAAGAGCATCCGTGGGCCTCGAGGCGGTGTGTCACTGCTCAAGCGTCCTGAGGAAATCAGGCTAAGCGAGGTGATCCAACTTCTTGAGGGCCCGATTGCTCCAGTGGAATGCGTCCATAATCCTGAGGCATATCCTCGTTCACCTCTCTGTGTCACCCACGACATCTGGGACGAGGTAAGAAGAGCAATAGACGGGGTCTTGGAATCCACGACCTTGCAGGATCTGGTGGATCGGCAGAAACAAAAGTGGAACTTGGAGCACTTACCTCGTCATGAAAAGCAGGGGGCTACATGGGAGGACGCTTGACACTGCGGAGCACGTGCCAAATGAAAGGTACAATACCATGGGAAGACGACAAAGTAACAAATGGATAGGAGGCGAAACATGCGAGAGAAGGTAGAAGCAGCCCTGGCTCAAATAAGGCCTGCTTTGCAGGCCGACGGTGGTGATGTACAGCTAGTGGATGTCAACGATGGTGTGGTCACAGTGACGCTCAGAGGTGCTTGTAGTGGCTGTCCTATGGCAGCTATGACTTTGCAGCATGGGATTGAGCGGGTGCTCAAAGAGCAGGTGCCTGAGGTTAAGAAAGTGATTGCTGTCTAATCAAGCAACTGTGCTGTAGGCAAGGGATAGAACGGAAACCAGTCAGGAGGCTCGAATCCCGGAGGCATATCTTGAT
>JADFUX010000044.1 GCA_015222255.1 Chloroflexota bacterium | reverse complement strand
TATCCTGACAAAACAGCAGCGGTGTACTTCGACCAGCACAGAACCTACCAGGAACTCGATAGCCGCGTAAACCGCCTTGCCAATGGGCTGTTGGAAAGGGGGTTCAAGAAGGGGGATAATGTAGCCTATCTGACCTATAATGGTCTGGAAGGGCTTGAGATTATTCAAGCGGTGCTAAGAACAGGTATGACTCTGGTCCCCATAAACTACCGCCTTGACGCTGAGCGCATGGAGTTTATCATCAACCACTGTGATGCCACTTGCCTATTCGTAGACAGCGATATTCTAGACACAGTCAAGCCTATGAGGCCCAATCTGAAGAATATTCGCCCGGAGAATTACATAGTCGTGGGGGAAAACGGCCATGGCATGACGCGATATGAGGATGTCCTGTCCAAATCGGATGAAAACCCCGAAGCCGATGTAAAACCGTCGGATATTGCCTATATTGCCTATACTTCGGGGACTACAGGGTTGCCCAAGGGAGTAGTGACTTCCGCTCGAGCGCTCATGAACAATATGAAGAACGCCATGATGCGGGGGACAGGAAGGGCAGGAATCAAGCCCGAGGATAGGGTACTGTTAGTTCTTATGCCCCTGGTTCACTCAAACTCAATCTGGAGCACTTCCATCACATTCTGGTATGGGGGAGCAAATGTAATCTATAAGTCGAAGGGCTTTGACCCTGAGGAAGTATTGCAGATAATGGATAAGGAGAAGGTCAGCACCTCTTCGTTAGTTCCTTTCATGCTGGCAAAGATACTTGACCTTCCCACGGACGTGCGTGACAAATATGATGTGAGCAGCGTCACCTCTCTGGGAAGCGGATCTGCCATGCTCTACCCAACCGTGATAGACAAGATGGTGGGCTATTTTCAAGGAGTGCGGCTAAGCAATAGCTACGGCTCGTCGGAAACAGGCCCAGCGACAACCCTGAGACATCACGAGCTAAGCATACATCCTGATAGCATCGGAAAGGCAATACCCGGGGTGGAGGTGAAGATCTTCGACAAGGAGGGAAATGAGCTCCCTCCCCATCAGGTTGGCGATGTATGGGTCAAGAGCGACATATCGTTCGAAGGATACTATAAAGACCCTGAGAAAACGGCGGCCGCCAAGAAGGGAGAATGGGCTTGCGCTGGCGACTTGGGCTACTACGATGAGGAGGGATATTTCTACCTCGCTGATAGGAGCGATGATATTATAGTAAGCGCGGGAGAGCATATTGCTCCCCCGGAGGTGGAAAATGTGATACTGAGCAATTCTAAGGTGGCTGAGGTAGCAGTCATCGGAATCCCTGACGACATGTATGGACAACTTGTCACCGCTGTGGTGCGGTTAAAGGAGGGGCAGGAAGCTAACGAAGATGAAATCAGGGAATATTGCCGCGGCAAGGGATTGCCCGGCTTCAAGCTCCCACGAAAGGTCGATTTCGTTTCTGAATTCCCAACTACTCTAACAGGGAAGATATTGAAGAGGGAGCTGAGAGAGAGATACAAGAAACAAAAGGCATAAGGAGGCAAAAAGTGAATTCAGAGGAAAAGTTAGATGTAAGTCGCATCGAGATGTTGGGGCAATGGGAAAGGTTACTTGATGTAAAGATTAAAGATCAGTTGCCCAAGAAAGTGGAAATGCTTGAGTTGCTGCTCAGGGACGGGATACAACACTCACCAAAATACATCGATACTTACACCAAGCTGTGGTATGCCAACGAGATCGTAAAGGCAGGGTATAAGAAGTTGGAGGTAACAAATTTCACTCACCCGGTAGTCCTGCCGCAGGGTCAAGATGCTGAAGAAATCATGGCACAGGTATGTATGCTGGATTCGGTGAAGGAAAATAAGCCGCTTCTGAAGGTTTATGCCATGACTGTACCCGCTTATGAGAGAGTGGCGAATATGTGTCAAAAGGGATTTTGCCCTGACACGGCTGCCTTCACTATTTCGGCGGAAGACCTCCATGGCAGGAGGAACTCGGGAAGGACCAGGGACGAATACTGGCAGGCCATCCCTGAGTTTGTACGCATTGCCAAGGAGAATGGGTTCAGGGTCGATTGCGCTATCGCAAGTGTCTATGGTTCCGCTATGGCAGGTCTGGTTCCCATAGAGAACACCATGGAAATCATGGACCGTTGCCTTGACTTAGGCATAAGGGATTTCACTCCCTGTGACTCAACCGGCGAATGCAATCCCTTAAGAGCCCATCTATATATGGCTGCCCTTGTTGACCGGTATAGTAAATATGACGACGAAATGACTTACCGGCTGGCTCATTTCCACGAGGCCAGGGGAATGTCAGTAGTTAATACCGTAATGGCGATTCTTGGTGGGGCTAGGATTGTGGAGGCGTCTCTGGGGTTGGGTGGAGGGCAACCAGCGTTCCTCCTTGACGGTGGCCCTGGTCATGGAAGCGGACCTCATTACACCAACTCCTGGGAGGTGGGGAATTGCGGCACCGAAGATACACTGGTAACACTCGACGAGATGGGGATTGATACTGGTGTGGATATTGATAGGATGCTTCAGCTAGGAAGAGTATTTGAATGGACCATGGGACGAACCTTACTCCCCTTCTGCACCAAAGCAGGGAGGCCGATCAAGCAGCCAGTGGAGTGGTGCAATGCAGAGGGAAACCTGGCATACATACCTCCTTATGGTCCGCCGCCGGTATACTGGGCAGACCCATCCCGATACAAGCCTGCAAGCGCTGAGTTTATTGCTGAGCAATTTAAGGGTCGGCAGTTTAGATGGGAGCCATGGGAGGAAAAGGTAAAGCAGGCGGACAAGCTAACAAAAGGCAAGACGGCTATTTACTCCCACGGAGGAAACGTCCCTGGGAAAACTGGATTTGTCTATGCGCCGTCGGAAGCGCCCAAGAGGTGGTTCCTCCTGCCAAAGAAAATCGAAGAAAAGGCGGAGAAGAAAAAGAAGTAGAACAGTACAGAGATTTACCCTCATCTATAATAGAAGAAGGTGTCCGCTAAGCGGACACCTTCTTGGCTTAATCTATCTGCTTTTCTGCGTAACTTAAGGTTGTGCCTCTTCGTCGCTTACGGGCTCCCAGGGGTCAGGCATAGGCATCTCGGGAATCCCTAATTCATCCCAGGCATACCAGCGGCACTGGTTTCTACGTAGTGCCTTACCCCGCTTGGACAGTCTATCCCAGGGTATATGCATAAAGCATAGCTGATAGGTCAGACTATAGTTCTGCCGATTGCTCACACTAGCATCCATCTTAACCTGGACTACCGCAGTCTTTCCTCCCTCAGCGGCCTTAAACGCCCTCTTTAGGGCAGGACCGATTTCACCAGGCTTTTCTATATATTCGCTATGACAACCTATCAGCTCAAACATCTTGTCATATCTGATGTCAATCAAGCACTCCTCACCATATTCTCGATCCTGAGCACCCAGTGCCTGCCAGTCTTTACCATAGTGTGACCACTTTAGGCTACCCATCCAACCCCTGTTCTCAGTGACCAGATAAACGATGGGTAGCCGATATCTCAAGGCACTCTCAATATCAAAGCCAGAAATCCCCATTCCAGCATCCCCCATCAAAGCCAGGACCGGCCGATGTCTTGTCTCGGGGTCACCAAAGGCAGCCCCAATAGCCATACCAATGCCATGACCTACTCCTGCCTGCTCCGAGGAATCCATCACCTGACCTGAATATCTGGCCTTGATGAAGGCGGGCATGTAGTCCGATATGGTAAACCCATCAATCATAATGCGAGTCTTGCCATCATAGAGCTCTTCGATAGTGTCCCATATCTCCTCGGCAAGATAGCCAAAATGAACGGGAGTGTGGTCCTTATAAGTCTCCGCCTTTGCCCTCACGCTTTTGTCTCCCTCTTCTCGTATCTTCTGACAATTCTGAAGCCACTCATCCCTGCCTTCCGGCGGCTTCAGGTTATTCGCCTTTATGTACTCAATCATCTGCCTCAACACTACCTTGGGATTTCCTACAACCGCTAACTCTGTAGGAAAGTATTGCCAGATATGCTCTCCGGATTCATTTATCTGGATAGCCTTCTTTCTTCCAAACTCCCTTCCATAGTAGAAGTCGAAAATACCTACTTTCATCCCTATCAATATGAACAGGTCGGTTGGCTTCAGGGCGGCACGACTTGTTCGAGAATCGAGAGCAAGAGGGCTATTCTCAGGTACAGCTCCTCTACCAGCCCTCCTTCCACACACAGGGACTTTCGCCAGCTCACTGAGTTCTCTTAGTTCATCCTGAGCGTCCGCCCAATGAACTCCGTCACCAGCAAATATCTGAGGGCACTTCGCTTCGTAGAGCATCTTTACTGTTTTCTCTACCAGAACCGGATCCCCTCCCGAAGAGAAGGGCTTCGACGTCTCCTCCTTCCTCCACTTAGGAGAATACAAAGCATCGCCCATGTATCTGGTTATGCCCAGAAGTGGGTGCAGGGGACGATCGGTTATGGGCGTGAGCAAAGCGCTTAAGGAGAACTCAAGGACAACTGGTCCCTTGGGGTACACTTGAGCTTCCTTAAATGCTCTCGTGACAAAAGGCCTCACCACTTCGGGGGCAGTACAGCGGTAGGCACCTTTCGTTATGTGTCGAAAAAGATCCTCTATGTATGATGGCTGTATAGTATAGCTTCGATCGTGTTGGAATTCAACGCCACTGTAAAGGACAATGACTGGGGAACAACTCAGGTAGGCTTGCTGAACAGCGCTGACGGTGTTGGCCACACCGGGACCAACGGTAGCTATGGCTACCCCAGGCTTGCCTGCAGCCTTAGAATAGGCTTCAGCAGCATAAACACCTGCTTGCTCGTGCCTCATCAAAACCATCTTTATGCCCGCGTTGCTTATCTCATCCCAAATTTGCCACAGGTGTCCCCCGGGAACCCCAAATACTACCTCCACTTCCTGCTCCTTAAGACAGTCGGCAATATACTTCCCTACATTGGGGTAGTGTTCCCTCTTGCCTAAGGGAATTTCTTCCTTGACTTCGGACATTTTACCTCCTTGACTTTTATTATTTCTAAAGTTGGCACCGGCTATATCTTAGCGGATAACCACCAAGCTGATAGGCTAACCCTCAGAACGGAATTTGTCAAGAGGCTCTGGGCTCTCCTAGTTGCTTTGACCAAAGCTCGGCTTCTTACTCTTGCGGTTATGACAGATTCCAATGGCTGTGTGTAGATTCTGAATTGTGGTATTATCCTAACATCGTAGGCTCCAGGGCTAAGTTACGGTACACATGCGTTATGACAGAAGGCAAACCGTGAAGCAGTGTGTGAAGCACAGGAGTTGTGCGCATCTCTTAATGGCGTTGGTTGCCATTCTGCTGGTGAGCATAATAGCGCTTCCCGGCTGTAATCCCACGCCAGAAAAGCCATCAGCGTCAACACAAATACCACCGGCGGTACCCCAGAGAGCCGACTTCTTGGGTAAGATAGAGCTAGCGGAAATCATAAATGACGAAGACTTCATCGGCCTTTACCGTGAGATAGCTGCTCAGGAGCCAACTCTGCCCAAGACCTTGGATACTGCGTTAGACGAAGTGCAGTGCGAAACCGGCGTAAACCTGAGAGATTTTGGCGATGTCATCGTATTTGCCGATGCTTCAACATTGCTCGAGAGTATGGAAACCTATCAGGATAATGCTGGCCCTGTGTACTGGGGTGCTCTGGTTGAAGGCGCGCTCAACGAATACACCTTCATAGACAGTATCGAAGGCGAAATAGGGAGGGAGCTTGTAACGAGCGATTATCAGAATTCCACCATATATTCCCTTGCCGACACACGGGAACCGGATGAGGCTTTCTGTATATCGTTTCCTGCCGAAGGTCAAATGGTCATTGGCACAGCGCTGGCAGTAAGAGATGTCATTGATGTTACAGTGGGACTGGAAGAACCTATCAGCGGCACTGTCTACGACTTGTACGCCCAGCTTGGCGACGCCCTTATCAAGCTGGCTTCCAGTGTCCCCGAATCACTCACTGAGCAGATTCCAGCAGAAATGCCCGTTGGCCCCCTCACCTTGAGCCTGCTCTCCTTCAGAGATATTGAGTACGCTACGCTTACCCTTGGCAAGAGCGAAGCAATTGTAAATACTGAGCTGTGCCTTGTGTTTTCTAACGAGGATTCTGCCGAGGATAGCCGATGGTTGCTTTGGACTGGAAGCAAGCTGGGCAAGAACGTAGTGCCCGATCCTGAGGTCGGGGACTTGCTGCCCAAAGTGCAAATATCTAGATCAGGCTCATCTGTCTCCCTTACGCTTGCCCTGGCTATGTCTGAAATCGAGCTACTGGCCCAGGCGATCTTGCAAGAGAAAAAGCAATAAGCACCACCTTCGAACCTGGCTCTCTCTAGAGAGCTGCGGCTGAAGTCGCCGGCAATAACATCACGCCAGTTAAGCTCCCTCGCTACCTGACCCTGGGTTTCTCGACCTCAGTTAAAGGAGCCCTATGCATCATCGTGGCATATGTGGGCATGTCGCTGACGCTGTCCCATGCCTGCACAGGTTATCTGAATACGGCTTGCCCGACCTGCATTCTCTTGCTATTCAAGGCGTGCTTGTCTCTTGAGAACTATCCTTTAGAGGTCACCAATGATTGCTCCGCAACATTGACTAATCGGATTCTTAGCCTGGCATGATAGGACATCGTTAGGTGACTGGTCAGCTTGCTTGTTCATAAACAGCGACTATAACAGCGACTATGACGCAATCCGCTGGTTTTACAAATAGGGGATTTTGGGGTTACAATGAACACGATTTCGGGCGGTTAGCTCAGTGGTTAGAGCGCTTGCTTCACACGCAAGAGGCCACTGGTTCAAGTCCAGTACTGCCCACCATGGAAAGGAGATTG
>JADFUX010000043.1 GCA_015222255.1 Chloroflexota bacterium | reverse complement strand
CAGGACGCAACGTAGTTATCTTCAACCCTAGTGTTCGGATAACTCGCCGCCCGCCAAGAGCGGTGCCAAAGCTAATTGAGGCTGCTGATATGACTATGATCCACCAGGCACTGGGATCCGACAGGGAGAGATGAGCCCACAGACTGGCATCATAATACGGAGAAGCCACTAGCGCCATAGTGATTAGGCCAATAGGCATCTGGCCATCGTTCTTGCCATGACTGTAAGCCAGGAAGGCTGCCGAGAGGATCTGCAAGTTGCTGAAAACGCCCCGTACTCTTTCAGGCGCAGTCCTTCGGAAAAGCCATAGTATAGCTACCATCACCAAAAAGCCACCCACAAAGCCCAAGAGAGGGGCGATACCAACCGCACCCATCACCTTCGCCAGAACCCCCCAAACGATGACTTCGGCACCAGCGGTGGCGATGCCAGCCCCCACCAACCCCGCCACCAACCCATGGGTCAGACTTATGGGCATACCATAACGTGTTGCTACAACAGCCCAGATAATAATTGCCCCAGTCCCGGCGAGCACGATGCTCATATTCAAGGCTTCAGGATCAACGATCCCCTTACCGATGGTCATAGCTACGGCAGTGCCTGTGGCCGCCCCGAGGAAATTGAAAAAGGCTGCCATAATTATGGCAGCCCGAGGGGAAAGGGTGCGCGTACCAATTACCGTAGCAATAGCGTTAGCGGCATCATTAAAGCCATTTGCAATAGCGAATCCGATGGCCGCTGCAATTACCAGAATTAGCACAGCGGGGGATTCAGGCATTCTTCAATACTATACCTTCAAGGACATTGGCTACATCTTCACCCCGGTCAGTGGCATCCTCCATGTGTTGGTAGATTTCGCGCCATTTGATTATCTCGCACGCATCCGTGCAATCATGAAACAGCTCAGCCAAGGCAGCATGATGCACGTCGTCAGCCTCGTTTTCCAGGCTATTAATCTCCACACATTGCTCCAGAATCCATTGGAACTGGTTACGGCGGCGTAAAGAAGGCATTACCTCGTCCAACTTGTAGGCTACCTTAGCTACTATTGAGGCCAGCTCCCGAGCCCTTTCCGTGGGTTGGGCAATGCGATAGAGAAAGGCTGTTCTGCCAGCAGCCTCGATGAAATCCATTACATCATCCAGTGAATTAGCGAGGAGAGCGATATCCTCTCTATCGATGGGGGTCACAAAGGTGCGATGCAACCTCTGTATTATCTCGTGGGTTATAGCATCACCCCGGTGCTCCAAGTCCTTGAGTTGCTTTGCTTTCGCTTCAACATTTTCGTAGTTGTCAAAAAGATCGACCAGCTTTTCTGCAGAAACGACTAGATTTCTGGTGTCCTGTTCAAACAAGTCATAGAACTTGGTATCTCTGGGGGTCATTAGGAACTTAGCCAAATTGCACCTCCTCTAGCTCACCAGACGACGGGAGTCGCGACGTGGGCCTCCAATCAGATTGCGGAGCTTGTTCCGAGCCTAAGCGAGGAATCCCCCCTCCGAGTTTGCTTCGACTACGCCTCGCAACCGCTTGCCCTTCTCGCACTGATGAGACCGGACAGAATCTCCCCTCTATTTCAACCTCTGAGCTTCTTGTGGTAGGAGAAGTGACTGCCAGCAGAGCAATGCTATTTGGGGTGAACGAAGTAGTTTTGTGCAGAGGAAAAACCAAACCCAGCCCGTCTCGTACGTTGGACAACTCAAAGTCCCCGCTGGAGAACCCTACGAATCACACATTACTAGCATAATTGTAGCACATCGCCATATTAGTCTGATAGGCACTGTAGGGGATGCCACAGTTTGACCTCCAAACTGAATTAACTTGTATCAATCACTCGGCTTGTATATGGTGAATAGCGAAGAAGGTGTGCCCCCCCCCTCGCAAGGTTTCAACCAAGATGCATAACTCCACAGCTACAGGTCAAGGCCTAAACCTCAATCTCCAAGGCTACAACCCCACAGCTAGAATTCGCATTACACCGTGACGGCGAGCTTGACGAGCATCATCGCTCCGCCGGACACCAAAGGGACAGTCAGGTTATCGTTGATCCGCAGGGAGAGAAACTCCATCAAGGTTGCACACAACGCCCCAACCACAACTAATGGTAAAGCGACGTCCGTTATGGCAGATAAGATAGCGCCTGCCACAAGACAGGAAAGAAGACAAGCACCGCTGCCCACCAAGCTCTTACCCCTCATCCTCGCTTTCCCCCACCTTTCACCAACCATACCAGCTACGGGATCGCCCACAGCAACAAAAGTCAACGCCACAGCAGCAATGGACTTGTCACAAAGAATGAAAACGATGACGGCCGCCATAGAAAAGTAAGCAGTTCCAGTAAGCGTTGAAGCCTCTTTCTCCCGCAGGAGCGGGTGAAACCAAGCCAAGAATCGGCGATTCACCCGCGGGAATTTCAGCCTCGTAAGCTCAAGAATAAGAAAGGCTACAGTGGCGGAAATGAGTGCAGGCAAAAATATGTTTTCCGGCACCAATAGACCAGCTATAGCAAGAGATAGACCGCCAAAGATATGCCACAGCCGCCTCGGCAATTCCTTCATTTTCTAAGCAGAATCTAACACGTTTCTAACCGGGACTTAAGGTCGAGAATACAAAAGACAAAGGAACCAGGAAACAGATAGCTATCGTGAAAGCTACAACTTTTGAAGCGTTTGCGAACCGTTACCGCCAAATATGAGGAACTGAATACTCCCGAGCATTAGACATCCCAAGTTGGCGTTCCGCGCCTCGGCATCTTAGCGCCAAAAGGCCCTGCGAGCGCTTTCCTACTTGAACCTCCTTACCTCAAAGCGGTAAAGATCCACCGGTTCATCAGGCCCTATTCCGGCCTTGAGCCGGCAGATGGCAATTTGTTCCTCAACACTGTCCACACCTTCCAGGTCGGGCAAGAGAAGTCCTTTTCTGAACCCACTCTCCACAATCACTCCATATCTTTCAGCATCGAGTTCGCTCACGTCGTTGACGGCTTCAGGCTTGGTAAGAATATCAACCTTATATTCCAGGTCATCAAGTTCAGCCACAGTCACCGGTGGGAAACGGGGATCCCTGGTAGCTGAGCTGATAGCGTTAGCCATGATCTCCTCAGCTACGTTGGCTTGGGCAGGCTCAAAAGTGCCGATACAACCTCTTAGCTCACCATGTTTATGGATGGAAACGAAAACGCCGGCTCGCTCGCTCATCTCGGGCGTGAGTTCTCCTGGTTGGGTCTTCTTGCCCTCACGAACACAGGCTTCCACCGTTTCTTTAGCTAGCTTAGCTATAGGATGAAGTTCTTGCTCTACAGACACATCCGAAATCGCTTTCAACGTAGTCCTGAAATTAAGCTCAGCACCACAGAACTTGCACTTGGAGCCATCAAGCCCTACCACCTTGGTATCATAACCAATCCTGCGGACATCCAGCTTGCCGCAGGAATAGCAAACGGTGTTTTCGTCTTCATGTCCCGGAACATTGCCAAGGTAGACAAACTTCAGCCCTACTTGCTTCCCTATCCTGCAGGCCCTTTCCAAAGTGGATACCGGAGTAGGTGGCAGATGAGTCAAATTGTACATGGGGTGAAATCGAGTTACATGCCACGGAGTCAGTTCACCCAAACTATCCCGAATCCAGGTAGCAATGCCCTCAAGCTGCTCCTCGTCGTCATTCATCGTAGGGATGATGTTGGTTACCACCTCAACGTGCATATCCCATTTCTCCTTGGCCCGCTTCGCCACATCCAGAATACCCCGCCAGTTAGATACTTTGGCTAGCTGACGATAGAAACTATCGCTAAACCCCTTCACATCAACCCTCCAGGCATCGAGGTAGGGACCTATGGTATCCAGCGCCTCTGGGGTGGCATAGCCGTTGGTAACATAAACGGTATATAGATCATTTTGTTTCGCCAGCTTGGCTGAATCTAAGGTATATTCAAACCAAATTGTAGGCTCATTATATGTCCAGGCGATGCCAGCACAACCGTATCTCCCGGTTAGCTCTATCGCCTGCTCAGGAGACAAATACTGCGAAGTAGTTGGAACATCGACGCAAGAGATCTCCCAGTTCTGGCAATCCTTGCAGTGGAAGTTACAACCCCAGGTACCCAGAGACAATGCGCGGGTTGCAGGGAAGAAATGAAATAACGGTTTCTTCTCAATGGGATCGGCCGCCACCGAGGATACCTCACCATAGTTGGTGGTGTACAACTTGCCATCCCGATTAAGGCGCACTCGACAGAGGCCCGTTTTTCCTGGGTTGATAACGCATCGCCACTGGCAAACGTGACACTTTATCCTGTCACCAGAAAGTCTCTCGTAAAGAATCGCTTCCTTTTCCATCAGGCCTCGGGTAATTATACCATCACCATTTGCTGGCCCATAATTAGTTTCCACAGGCATTAGTTCTAGCGTAGAATATGGCAAACAGATGGTTGTTATTGGGGTAACTGGCAATATAGGCAGTGGCAAAAGCACGGTATGTCAAATTCTAGCCAAGCTTGGTGCCGCCATCGTAGATGCCGATAAACTGGCACAGGAGACTTACAAGCCATACGGAGAGGCCTGGCAAGAACTAGTCAATGCCTTTGGCAAGGACATACTAAGCTCTGGTCAGGAAATCGATCGCCAAAAACTGGGTCAAATTGTCTTTTCCAATCCCACAGCCTTAACTAGACTCAACCATATAGTTCACCCCAAGGCATACAGTATGGCGAAGGAAAGAATCGCAACCTATCGCCGACAGGGCCTTAGAGCCGTCGCTTTGGAAGCAGCTCTGCTCATTGAAGCCAACTGGACACGCCTGGTAGACCAGGTCTGGCTTGTGGTAGCCTCAGAGGCTACAGTAATTCACAGGCTGAAAGAAGGCAAAGCAACCAACCAATCTGAAGTCCTCGCTCGCCTTAAATCACAAATGCCGGCGGAAGAAAAAGCGAAATACGCCGATGAGGTGGTTTACAACGATGGCGACTTGAACCAGCTCGAAGCCAGACTAACTCAGCTCTGGAATGAGCTTGACATAGACGCAAAAATCAACGATTGAAACGGGCTCTTAGCTGCGGCAAACTGCCCTTTTTGTACCAGCACCCAAAGACTGAGCAGTCACCCAGGAGACGAAGAAGGGGCTATCTGCCCCCATTACCCCATGCCAGTGCGGCACTGGCATGCTTTCTCTGCGCCGCTGGAAGTCGCCTAACACAGCGCAAACACAGATCCGCTACTTTAGATACCCTCCTTGCCTCTCACCCTGCTCACCCCACTTGATTTCATACCGGTAATCCCTTCTGTTACTTCCTGTTCAATGTCACCATCTCCTTCATCAGGTGACATTCTCACAGAACACTTGGACGGTGACAGAATCATAGAACCTCGACACAAGCAATTCGCGGCCTTGACAAATCATGATGGGTGCGCTACATTGCAAACGTCCTGAATAGTTGAGCCGAAGTAGAGGAGGGTATGGGCACAAGTACCCAGTAAGCAGGAGCTGAGGGGGCTGGGAAGCAACACCCCAGACCCAGGCAAAGGCTGAAAGGGGAGGAGAGGAGGTGAGATTACTTGCGGCGCTTCTATTTCTACCTACTATCAGCATCTCTAATCGCGCGCCCTCGTTATTGCAGGTCGCTCTTGCTCATCGCACGTTGGCTCAAACCGAAGGTCTTATGATGCAGGGGGCAGAGGCTTTTATGGGCGTGGGGTTAGGGCTTGATTGTGATTG
>JADFUX010000042.1 GCA_015222255.1 Chloroflexota bacterium | reverse complement strand
TCCAGAAGCACATCAAAGGTTGCTCTTAGGGCACAGGAATCTACTTGAAGGTTATAGCCGCCTTCCAAGGTGAACGCAAGACGCCCGCCGCATAGCTCGGTGGCTAGTTCCTTCAAAACCTTCACCATTTGGGCGAAGCCAGTAATGCTCACTTCCATCAGGGCTAAGTTGTCAGCCCAGTGCGGGTCAAAGCCAGCGGAAACTAGAATGAGCTCTGGCTGAAACCTCCTCGCCACAGGAACCAAGACCTCATTGAAAGCCCTTAGATATTCCTCATCCCCCCAGCCAGCAGTCATGGGAACGTTGACTGTAGTCCCTTTCCCTTCCGCGGTTCCGATTTCGTCGACCCTTCCTGTCCCAGGATAAAAAGGATATTGATGAGTGGAGAAATAAAGAACTCTGGGGTCGGCGTAGAATGTGTCCTGAGTGCCATTCCCATGGTGGACATCGAAATCGGCGATCAGAACACGGCTGATATTGAAATTGGACAGAGCAAACTTGGCAGCGATAGCCACATTATTGAAAATACAGAAGCCCATGGCGCAGTTGTGGGTGGCGTGGTGTCCTGGGGGTCTGACCAAGGCAAAGGCGTTATCTACCTCCCCCTTCATCACGGACTCCACAGCGGTCAAAAGTCCCCCAGCAGCATACAGAGCTACGTCGTAAGACCTGGGGCACATCAGTGTATCGGGGTCGAGCCAACCCCCTCCGCTTTCAGCTTTGCTTTTCGTCTGAGAAACATATTCTGGTGTATGCACCATCTGTATCTCCTCAACCGAGGCGGCACGTGGGGAAAGCAGAATAAGCTTTTCCTTGATCCCGGTCTCATGCAGATGTGACATCATGGCTACCAGCCTCCGGGAATTCTCGGGATGGCTGCCAGTATCATGTTCCAGATAGATTGGGTCGTAGACTAAAGCTGCCTTCATAGGCAATACCCCCAAAGTTCATGCTTAGCGCTCTGAGTTTAGATGGCGCTATCGGCATATGTTATACTTCCTCGAGGTAGCAGGCAAGTGTCACTAGATTTGGCGCAGGTAGCTGAGCAAATCGAAAAAATGGCTGCCAGACTGAAGGCAGAACAGGCTGAAAGAAAGCAGAAAATCAGCCTTGCCATAGAGACACTACATAAGCAAGCCGGTCAGCTTGACCATCTGCGCCAAAAGATCCAGTCCAGCAGGACTACCTGGCTTGTAGCTGAAATCCCGGACAGGCTGGATATTCACGAAGCTCCCCCACCCTGCCCCCAGGATTTCATCGTTCTTGCCAGTGATGGCTCCCATATTGACGTAGACCGTCATCGCTCGGCCCGTTGCTTCCTGATCAACGTTGGCACAATCAAGTTAAGGTACGGAAAACACCCCGACGCCGAGCTTTCCAGCTCTCCTTCCCTCTATTTTCAAGCTGAGGATTTGGTTATCTCCTCGCCCAGCGGGAATAGCTACGAACCGATAGAGGGGGCGCTATTGGGTGTAAAACGCAGCGTTGAAGAATGCCACTCACTAGCTGATGCCGCCAGCGAATTGGAAGATAGCCTGCCCACCCTGGCTTTGCTCGATGGCTCGCTTGTCCTCTGGACGCTCGCGGGGAAAAAAACCTATCCCGAATATGTTAGTCAGGCTCTTGTCGACGAAGGATTCCTGAGATACCTTGAGGAGATGAGGAAGTTAAGCCTGGTTGGGCAGCTAGCCATTGCAGCCTATATTAGCTTCCCTCGGAGTACCGAGGTGACTAATGCGTTAAGGCTAGCCATCTGTCCTCATAACCCTGTAGATTGTGACCGCTATTGCCGGGGTAAGGATGCTGAGCGCCAATGCGATTCTGTGGCAGGGGTGCTCGATCGTGCTATCTTTAACCAGCTTCTCTCCGCGGGCGAAAGGTCGGCTACATTTGGTAGTCGCTCTTCCATAGTAGAACAGCGCTATGGCATGCATAGGGCAAACTTCTTTTACATCAAAATTGATGATGAGGAGATAGCTCGGGTGGAAATTCCCTTGTGGGTTGCTCAGAGTGGAGAGCTCACCGGGCTGGTTCACGCCCTCATCTGGCAGCAGTGCCGACAGGGGCAAGGCTACCCAGTTGCCTTGAGCGAAGCTCATGAGAAAGCAGTAGTCACGGGCGCCGACCGGGAGCAATTCTGGCAGCTAGTGGAACGGGATGTGGCCCTGAAAAGCTCGGCCAAGAGCAGAAGCAAAAGGAATAGATGGATTTAACTGTGGAAGCGACCAAAATAGGCGAGGTGATTGAGGCGAGCACGGGGAAATTCACGGCTCAATGTTATCAACTTAATCAAGCTCCTCCTTTAGGCAGCCTGGTAAAGGTAGGCAGTATGCCATCGGAGATTTTCGCCGTAGTCTATAACATCGAGAACCATAGTCTAGAGCTAGGTCGCCGCCCCATTGCCAGAGGTGAGAGTGAGGAGACAGAGGAAGGGATATTCCGCGCCAATCCTCAGCTAAGCAAGCTTCTATGCACCGACTTCAATGCTCTGGTGCTAGGGCATAGGCAAGCAGACGATATTGCTCACTGGCTACCACCAAAACCGGCGTATATCCACAACTTTGTATATACCTGCTCCAGCGATGAGGTAAGAGATTTTACCCAATCGCTCCATTTCCTCAGCCTGCTTGTGGCTGCCAACCTGCCCACCCCGGTGGAGGAAATCACTGCCGCTTGCCTCCGATATTCCAGCCAGGCCCATGACGACCCTCACGCCTTCCTTGTGAAAGCTGGGAAGGAACTGGCTACGCTGCTTAGTGGTGACCTCAAGAGGCTAAACTCAATCTTGAAAAAGCTTTAATGAAATTGATTAGCAACGCACCTGCCATTCTGAGCCGCAGGCGAAGAATCTCTACAATTAGGACGGCGCTTAGAGACCCTTCGCTATTGCTCAGGGTGACAGTTAAAACACAAGAGGTCTAATGGAAGAAGAGAAAAACCTGGGCGTAGTTGTCTCCGGCTCCTTGAACAAGGGACTCGAGGTGAAACTTGATGCCGCAACTTCGGTGGAAGACATATCTGTGGGCAGCTACGTAACTATCGAAGGGGGAAAACGCCGCTTCTTCGGCATGATCACTGATATAAGCCTGGAAGCAACCGATAATCAAATAATACACAGCCCTCCTGACATATCTAACCCCCTCATTGCTGAGGTAATTGCAGGCACAGCCACGTATGGAAAGCTCCACATATTGCCGACGCTAACGATTGGAGGTGGAGCGACTGAGATACTAGAGGGCCCACAGCCGGTAAAGAGTCTGCCAGGTCATTTCTCGCCGGTTAGGCGGGCTTCGCCCAGAGACATAGAACTGGTTTTCGGGAAGGAGGATGAAAAGCAATTTTGGGTAGGCACACCCCTGGATATGGAGACGAAAATATGCCTCAACCTTGCCGAGTTCGTTAAGCGCTCCAATGGCGTTTTTGGCAAAAGCGGCACAGGCAAAACCTTCCTCACCAGGCTGTTACTTATCGGCATTCTACAAAAGCGACAGGCAGTGAGCCTCGTTTTTGATATGCACAATGAGTATGGTTGGGAAGGAGGGAGTGAGAAAGGATACAAAGTAAAAGGGCTGAAACAGCTCTTCCCTTCGCAGGTAGCTATCTTTTCCCTGGATGAGGAAGGATCCAAACGAAGGAGGGTAAGCACCGATTTCATCGTCAGGATAGGCTATGATGAGATTGAGCCTGAGGATATCCAGTTGCTATGCCAAACGCTGAATTTGACCGACGCCTCGGTTCAAGCTGCCTACCAGCTAGCCCATGAGTTCGGCGACAGGCAGTGGTTGGAGACAACGCTCAGCATTAAAGATAAGGAGGAAACAAAAGAGCTCCTCTCTCGCCTCAATATCCATGAAAGCACCTATCGCAACTTGCGCCGTGGGTTGGAAATGCTGAGGCGGCTTCCCTTCCTGGTGCCTAAGAGCCCCGACAATCCTGTGCAACGCATATTGGAGTACCTTGATCGCGGAATAAATGTCATACTGGAATTTGGCAGATATGAGGATTTCACTGCCTATATCTTGGTGGCGAACCTGCTGACTCGCCGTATCCATGCACAGTATCGGGAGAGGAAGGAAAGGGCGCTGGGTGAAGACACTACGCCTCCACGCCCCCTGGTTATCACCATCGAGGAAGCACACCGCTTCCTCAACCCCCAACTATCAAATCAGACCATCTTCGGCATCATTGCGCGCGAAATGAGAAAGTATAACGTCACACTGCTCACTGTGGACCAACGCCCCAGTGGCATCGATGCTGAGGTAATGTCCCAATTAGGGACAAAGATAACCTGCCTCCTGGACAACGAGCAGGACATCGATAGCGTGCTGTCTGGAGCATCAGGGAAAAGCGAGCTAAAAACTGTGCTCTCCAGATTAGAGACAAAGCAGCAAGCGCTTGTCTTTGGTCACGCTGTCCCCATGCCGGTGCCCATCAAGGTGAGGGAATATGGGACGGACTATAGGCAATTTGGCCAGGTGGACCTTTCTGCTGTTGTCAGCGAAGCGCAGCAATCTCAGGAAGCGGAGGACTTATGGGCAGACTAAAGGGCCCTCCAAATGCCTGACAAAGAGAAGTATGAAAGGATTTGCAGACTTATCTTGGGCAATGCATACACGGATGTCCACGAGTGGCTGGATGAGTCCAATGAAAAAGGGGAAAAAATACGTACTCATCGCCCCCAAGAGGTAGCGGCGGAAGCTTCCTCTCGCTATTCCAACT